>JAZQSG010000099.1:0-15189 GCA_045630025.1 Acutalibacteraceae bacterium | reverse complement strand
CTTTTGTTTTATTAAGCTGCTGCTTTAAGGAGGAATATTTTTGCAAACTATATTGGATAATATTCTGTCAATAACTTGGCAACAGGGCGTAATGATAGCCATCGGTGCTGTTCTTGTGTTCCTTGCAATCAAGTTTGAGATGGAACCCACATTGCTGTTGCCCATGGGCTTTGGCTGCATTATGGTCAATTTGCCCGGCGCTCACGTTGCCGCACTTGAAACCTTGTTTGATGCGGGTATTTCAACCGAGCTGTTTCCGCTTGTTCTGTTTATCGGTATAGGCGCAATGATCGATTTTACACCCCTTCTTACCAATCCTAAGCTTATGATTTTCGGTGCTGCAGCACAGTTTGGCATATTCTTCACCTTGTGCATGGCAACACTTTTGGGCTTCGATATTAAAGATGCTGCCTCTATCGGTATTATCGGTGCAGCAGACGGCCCCACCTCTATTGTTGTTGCAAATAAGTTTGATTCAACCTATCTGTCGGCAATAATGGTTGCAGCATATTCGTATATGGCTCTTGTACCCATTATCCAGCCCCCCGTTATTAAGCTTGTTACCACTAGAAAAGAGCGCCTTATCCGTATGGATTATACCGCTAAAAAGGTGCCCAAGATAGTTCTTATTTTGTTCCCCATATTAATTACTGCCGTTGCCGGCTTTGTTGCCCCCTCAAGTATTGAGCTTGTCGGCTTCTTGATGTTCGGTAACCTTATCCGTGTTTGCGGTGTTCTTGACAGTCTTTCAGAAACCGCCCAAAAGGTTTTGGCAAACCTTATCACTATTTTCCTTGGTATTACCGTTGCCACAAGTATGGAGGCCAGCCAGTTCCTCAAGCCCGAAACTCTTATGATTCTTGGTCTTGGCTTGTTTGCGTTCGTGTTCGATACCATTGGCGGCGTAATGGTTGCAAAGGTTTACAACATCTTTGCCAAGAAAAAGATCAATCCTATGATTGGTGCTGCAGGTATTTCTGCATTCCCCATGTCTGCTCGTGTTATTAATAAGATGGGTCTTGAAGAAGATAATCAAAACTTCCTTCTTATGCACGCTGTCGGTGTTAACGTATCGGGTCAGATCGCGTCTGTTATTGCAGGCGGTATGATTCTTACCCTTTTCGCTAATTTATAAGGAGGTGTCTTGAATGTTTGACGAAAGATCATTTGAAAATTTTCAGAAGGTACTTCCTAAATCCGGACAGAGCTGGCTTTGCATTTTTATCGTTATGTTTGTGCTTATTGCCGCTATTGCATTGCTTGGCCGCATTAAGACCGAAGGTAAAGAAAACGTTGACGAAGAAACTGCAAAAAAGACAAAAACTCGTTCTATAGCCCTTTCGGTTGTTGCTGTAATTGTGTTTGGCGCTTTGGTTGGCACTTGGGCATTTTTTGCTCCGGTAACCGCTGCACAGCATTGCGCAAATGGCAATTATGCAGAAGCATATAAGGCAACCAAAACCGATGCCAAAGCAGAAATCACCCTCGAAAACAACGTTGCATTTTGCACAAAGGATGCTGCTGAACAGTTGAAGGCAGCAAAATCCTTTAAGCTTGTGGGCGCATACAACATTGCCAATAACGGCAACGAGTTGATTGCTCTGCAAATAACCAACGATAAGAAAGACGCCTTGTTGCTTTATACAAAAGGTGATAACGGCTGGGAATATTATTCCGACGTAGATAATAGTGTTGCTCTTATCATTGAGTTTGCCATCAACGATGAAAACAAGGTTGATGACAGTATAATTGCCCGCATCAACAAACTTTATGCCGACGGCAAATTTGATAAGCTTAAGTTTATCTAAATTCTATATTTAAAAATTAAAAGACACGGTAACCTTTGGTTTGCCGTGTCTTTTTTATCTTTTTTGTTTTTTGTCGTTTGTTGTAGACAACATTAGCTTTTTGTGCTATAAATATAATTAGATAATTATATTTGGAGGTAAGACAATGAGCTATGCATCGGTAGAAATTTCACTTTTAGCCGCATTGCCGGCAATTGTTCTTGCCGTTTATATTTTTATTAAAGATAAGGTTGAAAAAGAGCCCGTTGGGTTGCTTTCTGTTTTGTTTATTTCAGGTGCGGCAATTTATGCACCTGTTTATTTTGCCAGAAAGTATTTAATACAGTTGTTTGATGGCTTATTTGCCAACAGTATAGAGCATACCGTTGAAGGGTTTGCTCAATATTCAAATTCGGGCGTTGAGTTTGCACACAAGGGCCTGTGTGTGTTTGTTGCCGTCGCATTGGTTGATGAACTTTTTAAATGGTTGCTTATATTCTTTGTTACAAGAAAAAATAAAAATTTCAACTGTCTGTTTGACGGGTTGGTATATTCTTGCTTTGTATCGTTGGGCTTTGCGGCTGCAGAAAACGTGGTATATGCGTGGATTAACGGCTGGGATTCTTTGCTGTTGCGCTCTGTATCTTCTGTGCCTGCCCATCTTTTGTTTGGCATTGTTACCGGCTATTTTTATACAATTTGGCATATGTATTATATCGCTCGCAAAGAGGAGGCAGGTCTTTCCGCGTTGGGCGTAATTACGGTTGATAAGCCATATAAATCTTGGTTTTGGCTTTTGTTCAGTCTTTTGTTGCCTGTTTTTGCCCACGGCTTGTACGCACTTACCTCTGTAGGTGAAAACTCTAAAATTACGGCAATGCTCTTTTATCTGCTTATATTTACCATTTACGTCGTTTGTTTTATAGCTGTCAATAAAATTTCTGACGCTGATACCACGTATAAAAAGAAGGTTGTCGGTCTTATTAAAAGTAAATACCAAACTGTTGCCGCCGATGATAAGGCCATGTCGCTTTTAACGGGCGAGGGTGAATGCAATGGGTAACAGCAGGCGTTCAAGCCGTGGTGGATGGCTTTGGTGGCTTCTTTTGGCAGTGGTATTTGTAGTGCTTGTTGTAAAGGTTGTTGGCATTGAAGACAAACCTGAAGATAAAAAGGTTGATATGTCTGATTTTTACGTTGCCAACACCTCTCACGAGGGCTTATACGATCAGCTTAATGACCTTGAAAAGGTGTTTTATAACGATTTGTACGAAGCAATTAAAGCGGGCAAGTTAACCTTTGAAAAAAGCGGTATTAATTATTCTGAATACAGAGATGCTTTTAAAAATTCAGTTACCGCATTGTTTTATGACCACCCCGAATTTTTTTGGATTAACGGCGGTGCAAAGCTTAACTGTAAGGGCACTGCCTTAAATCAAAACACCGATACTCTTGTTGTTACGATAGAATGTTACGACTATTGGAACTATGTAATTAGCCCCGATAAATATGTTGACGAGCTTAATCAAAAGGTTAAAGAGTTGGCCGAAAAAGCTAAGAAATACGGCACCGATTATGAAAGAGTAAAATTCGTTCACGATTATCTTGTAACCAACGTTCAATACGATCACTACGCCGCAGACGAAATTGGCAACTCTGTGCGCGCGGCATCCTCTGAGCATGCCTATTCGGCCTACGGTTGTTTGGTTAAAAACAACGCCGTTTGCTCGGGTTATGCCAAGGCGTTTCAGCTGGTTATGAAAGCTTTGGGCATTAAGTGTGATTATATTTCGGGCGATGCAGGCGGCCCTCATGGGTGGAATTGTGTATATATCGACGGTCAAGGTTATTATATGGATGTAACCTGGGACGATGCCGACGATAAGGATGACGACGGCAATTTGCGTTATCCCGAGGGCGTAGAGTACAAATATTTCTGTGTAACTACTCAAGAGCTGTCGAGAAATCACACGGTAGATAACGGCTTTATTCCGCCAACCTGTGTTTCGGTTGAAAACAATTATTTTGTTAAAGAAGATTATCTTGTTGAAAAGTACGATTTTAACACTGTGGACGAGATGTTCGAAAGACAAAAGAATTTGCAAATAAAGTCTATAAAGTTTACTTCCTACTATGAATTTTTAAAAGCACAAAACGATTTGTTTGGTGATGATAAACGTTGGTGCGACCTAACGGTTGCTGCAGAGTGGGATTCTATTCAGTACGGTTGTGACAAAAATATGTACGTTATATGTATTAAAACTGAGGGGTAATAAAAATGAAAGACTTAAAAACGACTAAACTTTTAAGAGCTATACTTGATTATGCCGAAAGCGTTGCAAATAAAAACGGGTGCAAGCAATCCAGCCCCGAATGGATTTTGTTGTCATTTATGTCAATTTTGTCAGACGCTCCCGATGCTTCTCTTACAAAGGCCATTACCGAGCATTCTGCTAGCCAAGAGTTTGTTGAAATGCGCAATGTTTTGCAGGGTGTAATTAGTGATGTCTCTGTCAGAAAATCTGTTTTTGAGGGCTTTTTAATCGAGCACAAGCCCGACGATTTCTTAACTAAAATTCTTATGCAGCGCCTTAGTGCCGATGCTGCAAGCAACGCTGCAGCCGCAAAGGTTGAAGAGGTATCTGCGCCTATTATGCTCAGGTGCATTCTTGACCAGGCAACCCCCGATATGAAAAAATACATATCAAGCAAAACCTTTGCAACCGATTCGGGCACCTCTGCACCCTTTGCAGACAAACCTAAAGTACAAACTCCCGTGCAGTCGGAGACGGTTGCTGAATCTGCCGAGATACCCACGGTAGAGCCCGCGACAGAGTCTGCAGCACCTCAACCCAACGAGAGCATAGATGAACTTACAAAGCGAATTAAGGGATACCAAAAAACCCTGCTTGGAACTGTTCTGGGTCAAGAAAACGCCGTTAACACCTTCATAAGCGGATATTTTCAGTCTGAATTAATGCGTAAAACCGACTTGGGCAGAAAGCGCCCCAAGGCAACCTATCTTTTTGCAGGCCCTCCCGGAGTAGGTAAAACCTTCTTGGCAGAAAAAATCGCCGAGGTACTTGAGCTGCCTTTTGCTCGCTTTGATATGAGTGAGTATGCCGACAAAGAGGCAAATATTGAGTTTTGCGGCAGCGACAAGGTTTATAAAAACGGCAAATCTGGTAACGTTACCTCTTTTGTAAAAAAGCATCCCAAATGTGTGCTTCTTTTTGACGAAATAGAAAAGTGCCACAGCGTAGTTATTCATCTTTTTCTTCAGCTTTTGGATGCAGGCCGTTTGCGCGATAATTATACCGACGAAGAGGTGTCATTTACCGACGCCATTGTTATTTTAACCACCAATGCGGGCCATCAGGTTTATGAGGATTCAGATACGCTTAACCTTTCAAGCATCAGCCGAAAGGTGATTATAAAGGCCCTTGAAACCGATATTAACCCCCAAACCAACGCACCCTTTTTCCCGGCTGCTATATGCTCACGCCTTGCCTCGGGCAACGTTGTTATGTTTAATCATATCGAAGCCCACACCTTGCGCAGCATTGCTCGCCGTGAGGTGCTTCGCCACGCGGCAAACAACGAGTCAACGCTTGGCATAAAATCAGAATTTGATGAGCGCTTGTTTACTGCGCTGCTGTTTTCCGAGGGTGGCGCATCCGATGCTCGCACCATCAGAGGCCGCGCTGAAACCTTCTTTAACGAAGAACTTTTCGAGCTTTTTCGCCTTTTGGGCAAGGTTGGTTCAACAGATAGTGTAGATAATCTTAAAAAGATTAAATTTACCGTTGAGCTTCCTGACGATGATGCAGAGGTTGTAGCGCTTTTTGAAAACAAAACCAAACCTGAGGTTTTGGTTTTTGCTGATGATGCACTTGCCGATACCATATCATCCGAGGCATTCACAGTTGTAAAAGCTCACGATCTTGTTTCAGCTGTTGATAGCTTTAAAAACCATTCTTACAGTTTTGTTGTGTGTGACGTCTTTTGCGGCGCAGAGGGCTCTGCAACCGATTGCCTTAATGCAGGCGACGTAAAATCTGCCGGCAGAGACTTTATTCGCTACGTATCAAAGCGTTACACTGATTTGCCCTTGTACGTGCTGCAAAACAGCAAGGCAGTATTTAGTGATGAAGAAAAAATATCATTCTTTAAAGAGGGCATAAGAAACGTTGTTACCTACGACGCTGAAAACACCGACGCTATTATTGCTGATTTTGTTTCGATTTGTGATAGCTTGCATCAGCAGCGTAGTATGCTTAATCTGGCAAGAGCTAACAAGCTTGTTGAGTTTGATACGGCACAAATTGTTCACGAAGGGGGACAGGTTGCCGAAATTAAAGTTTTCGATATGCGATTGGCCGTTGCGGTTGATGCAGGCGACGAAAAAAATATATTAAGCAATATTTCCAAACCCGACGTTAAGTTTGACCAGGTTATAGGTGCCAAAGATGCAAAAGAAGAGCTTCGTTATTTTGTAGAGTATCTTAAAAATCCCGAAAAGTTTAGGTCTACCGGTGCAAGAGCGCCTCGCGGTGTTCTTCTTTACGGCCCTCCCGGAACGGGTAAAACTATGCTTGCAAAGGCCATGGCCAGCGAGTCCGACGTAACCTTTATTACTGCCGAGGGTAATCAGTTTATTAAAAGCTATGTAGGTGAGGGCTCGCAGTCGGTTCACGATTTGTTTAAGCTTGCCCGTAAATATGCCCCTTCAATCATATTTATCGATGAAATTGATGCCATTGCAAAAGAAAGAAAGGGCGGCAGCTCCAATAGCTCTAACGAGGCAACGCTTACGGCCTTTCTTACCGAAATGGATGGCTTTAAGAGCAATCCCTCGCGCCCCGTTTTTGTTCTTGCCGCAACCAACTTTAACGTTGAGCCGGGCACGAGCAAAAGTCTTGACCCTGCACTTATGCGCCGTTTTGACCGCAGAGTGTTTATCGATCTTCCCGATAAAAACGGACGTATAAAATATCTTGAAACCAAGCTTGCATCTAACCCCGCCTATCAGTTGACCAAAGACTACGTTGATAACATTGCGGTTCGTTCAACGGGTTTAAGTCTTGCATCTCTTGAATCAATTATTGAGATGGCATTGCGAATGGCGATTCGCTTGGGCACAAATATTGTAACTGACGAAGTGTTTGAGGATGCGTTTGAAACCTTTACCAACGGTGAAGCAAAATCTTGGAATGCTGATACTCTTGAAAGGGTAGCACGCCATGAAGCAGGTCACGCGTTTATGTATTGGTATTCCGGTAACACTCCCTCTTATATGACCATTGTTGCCAGGGGAGACCACGGCGGATATATGGCCCACAATGAAGAGGATAAAAAGCTTTATACCAAAGAAGAGTATTTGTCTCTTGTTCGCACTTCACTTGCAGGCCGTGCAGCCGAATTGGTTTATTACGGAAATGAAGACGGCGTTTCAACCGGCCCCTCGGGCGACCTGCAAAGTGCAACTTACAGAGTTATTAAAATGATTTGCACTTATGGTATGTATGAAGATTTTGGCCTTGCATACGTTGATACTGAAAACGCTTTGAATGGCGAACTTTCCGGCGAGATTAGAGCCATTGTAAATAAAATTTTAAGCGAAGAACTTGAAAACACCCGTCGCATAATTTCTGAAAACCGCGCTAAAATAGATGCTCTTGTTGAAGTTTTGTTAGTTAAAAACCATCTTAACGGCAACGAAATTGCTTCTGTTTTAGAGTCGGCAAAATAATTCAGTTAAATTTGGGAGTAGAAATGGATATTTTTTGTTTAATTGTGTTGGCCATTGCGGTTGTTGTACCCGTAGCGGCAGTTGTTATTGCAATAAGGTTGGCAAACTCTAAAAAAAGCCATACACTTACCGTGTGGCATATTGTGGCGTTGGGTGTTGCTATTGCTCTGTTTGCAACCTTTTTGCCTGTTTTTTACTGCGACTTTTTTAAAGAAGGCACATATTATTTCAATTATGTCACCCCCACGCTGCTTGCAATTTTAAACGTTGGTCGTACCTTCCTTTTGGACGGTCAGTTTGAACTTGTAAGGGAAACCGCCAATGCAATAGATAATCCTGCCCTTCAATGCGGTTTTTTACACTATAGCGCCTTGTTGCATCTGGTTGCTCCTGTTTTTACTGCAGGTTACGTTTTGTCAATTATAAAAAACTTTTTTGCAAACCTGCGATTTTCTGCAACGAAGAAGCGCAAGGTTTACATAATGTCGGTGCTCAATGATCGCTCCAAAGCGTTGGCTTACGATATTTTTGATACTTGCCCCGATAATGAAAAAATACTTATTGTGTTTGCAGGTATCGAAAACTACAGAGATCTTGACGAAGATGATAAGCATTTTTTGAAAACCGTTAAAGCAACCCATCTTATAAAAGATATTGATGATCTATCAACGAAGAATAAATGTCACGTTGAGTTCTTTTTGATTGATGAGGATGAAAGCAACAACCTTAATAAAGCCAAAAAAATCATTGAAAAAGAAACCGACGAGTTTAATAGATACGTCTTCGTTTTTGCCAGAAGTGAAAGCGTTGGTGTTGTGCTTGATTCGGTTAAGCAAGACAGAGACGTTGATAAGTTTAAAATTCGCAGGGTAGACGACGTTTATTTGTTAACTCGCCGCACCCTGCAAAACTCCAACGTTCATCTTATACGTAAAAATAAAGCTCAGGATAACGACGTTATCTCAATACTTATAGTTGGTATGGGAAAATACGGCGTAAGCTTTTTGAAAAATTCTCTTTGGTTTTGTCAGATGCATGGGGTAAAGGTTGAAATTAATGTTGTTGATAAGCGCCCCGAAAATGATGGTGACAGTTACAGCGTTATAAAAGAACTTGAGCATGATTGCCCCGAATTGCTTAAATTTAACGACTGCAATATTGATGGAGAAGCAAATTACAGCATACGCTTTTTCACCGGTGTGGATTGCTTTGTTTCTGATTTTGACGCCCTTTTTGACCGCCGCCAAAATCACGATGCATTTGAGAGAATCAGACGTACCGATATGGCTTTTGTAAACTTGGGCGATGACGATTTAAACATTAACGCCTCGGTTATGTTAAGAACGTTGTTTGACCGAATGAACAACGTAAAAGCTACCGTAGATACAGTTGCAGAAGAAGATATGCCTATTATTTATTCTGTTGTTTACGATACCGTAAAAACCGAAAACTTAAAAATCGGTGAGCGCGATTTTTCTTTGGTTAATCAAAGCAACATACCTTATCATATTACTTTTATCGGATGCCTTAAGGACGATTTTAAATATGATATGATTTATGATAAGCGCTGTGAGGATGATGCGGTTTACTACCACGTTGAGTGGGTTAACGCAGATGAAAAAGCCCAAAAAATCAAACCCGATCGAGCCGAGCAAAAGCGCAAAGACGAAATAATTAAATATGAGTTAAAAGAGTATTATCGCATTTCTTCAATATCAAAAAGCATACACAAGGCGGCTATTAAAGATCTTGTTGCCGATATGACCGATGAAGAAGTACGTATTACCGAGCATATGCGTTGGAATGCTTATATGCGCACTATGGGTTACGTTTACGGACCCGTTAAAAACGAACGGGCAAAGGTGCACAATAATTTGGTAGCGTATTCACAGCTTAGCGAATACGATAAATCAAAAGATTAAATAAACACCGCAACCACTTTGTTGGTTGCGGTGTTTTGAATTACTTGCGTTTTCTTTTAAAAAAGCATTTTCTTGTTGATTTGTTGTAATTAAACAAAATTTCATCATATCTTAAGCGGGCGGCTCTTACAGAGTCTTCCCAAGAGTAATAAACGTATTTGTTGGCGTTGTCACCAACCTGCTTAAGGTGATCCAAATCAGTAATGGCGTTTTTAATTGCTGTATACACTCCTGCGGCACTTTCTTCACATAAAAAGCCCGACACATTGTCTTCAACGCCTTCTGCGGCACAGCTGCCTCTAACAATTACGCTGGGGCAATGGCAAGCGGCTGCCTCTTTTACAACAAGCCCCGACGTGTCATAGGTTGAGGGGAACAAAAACAAATCGGCCATGCTGTAAATCGCACGAAGCTTGCTGCGGTCGTATATTGGGCCAGCAAAAACAATGTGGTCGTATATGCCAAGCTGTTTTGCATATTCTTCAATTGCCATACGGTCGTCGCCGTTGCCTGCAACTATAAACTTAAACTTAACGTTATCGGCAACCAGCATTTTAAGTGCCTCGAGTGACAGACCAATGTTTTTATACCAAAACAGTCTGCCAACAAAAAGGAAGGTAATACAATCGTCGTCAATGCCATACTCGGTTTTAACCTTTGCAATTTCAGATTGGTCTGCTTTGCCGTTGGGGAAGTCGGTACCGTTGGGCATAACGTAATATTTACCTTTATAACCCAAGTCGGTAAGGTTTTTACCTGCACCCTCTGATACAACCCAAACCTCATCCATTTTGCTGATGTTGTTTATGATGAATTTGGTAACGATGTGTCTGAATCCGTGAATATGAATTCTTTTTTCAATATCAATATCAAATTTGGTGTGATAGGTAAGCACTATAGGGATTTTTTTCTTAGACAGTGCCTTAATTGATGAAGCAAGAACTGCTGATGCAAAAGGACAATGGGTGTGCAAAATATCAAACTTTTCTAAATTAAGGTCTGAAAGGGTAATAGGTGAAAAGGGGTTACCTATACGATAGCCGATAATTTTATCGGTTGAAATAGAACCATATCTGTACACTTTATATTTATAATTGTCGTTAACGTGGGGGTATTTTGGAGTGATAACCACCGGTTCATCGCAACCCTCACTAAGTATATCTGCATAAGCTTTGACCGTGTTTGCAACCCCGTCAATTGCAGGGGGGAACGAGTCGTTAAGAAGTCCAATTTTAAGTCCCATAACAGTCAACTCCTTTGTGGTTATTATATATCAAGCTAAATGTTTTGTCAATTTTATAAAAAGGTTTTACTTTTTCGAATGTTTGTTATATAATATATTTGTATAGGTATATTTATCAATAATCAGGAGGTTAATTATGCATACAGATTTTTCAGTTTCTCTTAATAAAATCATCAAAGACTTTTCGTTAGAGGTTTTAAATCTTCCTGCCGACGAAGAGATATTTGTTAATTCTGCCGATATCAACCGCCCGGGCTTGCAGCTTACGGGGTTCTTTGAGCACTTCGACAGCAACAGAATTCAGGTTTTGGGCAAGGTTGAGCACGAGTATTTAAGCGGCAATGACGATGATACTGCCGTTCAAATTTTTGAGCGCTTTATTGAAAAACATCCCGTTGCAGTTATTATTGCACGAAAGCTCTCTCTTACCGATAAAATGATTGATATTGCCAAAGCTCACAACGTTCCGCTTTTAAGAACTGAAGAGGCCACGTCGGTTTTTGCCGCAGCGCTTATATCATATTTGAGTGTTGAGCTTGCACCTCGCATTACAAGACACGGCGTTTTGGTTGAGGTTTACGGTGAGGGCTTACTTTTGCTTGGCGAAAGTGGCGTAGGTAAAAGTGAAACTGCCATCGAGCTTATTAAGCGTGGTCACCGACTGATAGCTGACGATGCAGTAGAAATCCGCAAGGTTTCTAATAAGACTCTTGTTGGCTCATCACCCGAAAACATAAGGCATTTTATCGAGCTTAGGGGTATAGGAATTATTAACGCCCGCCGAATCTTTGGTATGGGTGCCGTTAAGCAAACAGAAAAAATCGATATGGTTATAAATATGGAAATTTGGGATTCAAATAAAGTTTATGACCGAATGGGTATTGATAGCGAAACCGTTGATATTTTGGGAATAACCTTGCCCAGTTTAACGATTCCTGTAAAGCCCGGCCGAAACCTTGCTGTAATAATCGAGGTTGCGGCTATGAACAACCGTCAGAAAAAGATGGGTTACAATGCGGCAAAAGAGCTGCTTAAGCGCTTGGGTATGGATGATTCAGATGCAACCTACAGTGCAGGTGACGATACCGATTGGACTAATTATTAACGGGGTGACCAAATGTCTAACGTAAATGCTGTAAGGGATACCGCAATTAATTTTGGGTGTGCCTATTCAGATAATGAGCCGTTATCTAAATATACAACCTTTAAAATCGGCGGAAATTGCTCTTTGATGCTTTTTCCTGAAAACAAAGATTGCTTTGTAAATATGGTTGATGCTTGCCTTAAAAACGGCGTGCAGTTTATGGTTTTGGGCAACGGCTCCGATATGGTTTTTGGAAGTAAAGGGTATAACGGTGTGGTTATATCTACGTCAAAGTTTAATACCATATCAGTTCAAGGCAATATAATAAAATGTGATGCCGGCGTGGGCTTGGGTGCTCTGTGCAACACCGCTTGCGAAAACGGATTAAAGGGCGCAGAGCGTTTGTTTGGTATTCCCGGCTCTGTTGGCGGTGCCGTTTGCATGAATGCAGGCGCCTATGGCGGTCAAATTAATGACATTCTTATAGAGTGTGAATATTTCGACGGTGAGAAAATTGTTGTTGCAGCTGTTGGTGAGATTGACCTTTCTTACAGACACAGCATATTTTCATCGGGCGATAAATACGTAATTAGCGCTACCTTTAGCTTTGAACAAGGCGACAAGAGCGAAATTAAAGCTGAAATGGCCGAGTATATGGGCCGTAGAAGAGACAAACAACCCTTGGAGTATCCAAGTGCAGGCAGCACTTTTTTGCGTCCTGAGGGTCATTTTGCAGGGGCACTTATAGAGCAAAGCGGATTAAAGGGCTATACCATAGGCGGTGCTCAGGTTAGTGAAAAGCACGCGGGCTTTGTGATTAACGTTGGCGGTGCTACAAGCAATGATGTAAAAGCTTTGGTGCAGCATATTAAAAACATTGTGTTTGAAAAGTTTGGCGTTGTGCTTCAATGTGAAATAAAATTTGCAGGTGAGGATTTATGAAATTTGTAGTTGTTACAGGTATGTCGGGCTCAGGCAAATCAAAGGCAATGGAATATCTTGAAGATATTGGCTATTATTGCATAGATAACGTTCCGCCTGCATTGTTGTCTGAGTTTATACGGCTGTTTTCAACTACCAATACCGTTTCGGATATGGTTGCGCTTGGAATTGATATAAGAGGCGGTGAGCTTTATTCGGATTTAAGCAACGCCTATAACAGCTTGAAAAAGCTTTCTATCGATTTCAAAATTATGTTCCTTGATGCATCCGACCACGTACTGCAATCAAGATATAAAGAGACCCGCCGCAAGCATCCACTGCTTGACAGCTGCAACGGAATGCTGGCAGATGCCATTGCAACCGAAAGAAAGTTGATAACTCCCGTTCGACTGATATCTGAATACTATTTAGACACCTCTTCGTTGGTGCCCTCTGAGCTTAAACGTCAGATTAATCGGCTTTTTCTTGATGAACCAAATAAGGGTATCAGCATAAATTGTGTCTCATACGGCACTAAGTATGGCGGTTTTGATTCTGCCGATTTAAATTTTGACGTCAGATGCTTGCCCAACCCCTTCTATATTGAAGATTTGAAAAACAAAACAGGGCTTGATAAAGACGTATACGATTTTGTGTTTGATAATCTAACTGCCCAAGCGCTTATAAACAAATTGTTTGAGCTTGTTGATTATCTCATACCTCTTTACATTGCTGAAGGTAAAACTCAGCTTGTAATCGGTTTTGGTTGCACGGGCGGCAAGCACCGTTCGGTTGCTTTTGCCAAGTGTATGCACGAGCATTTGTCCCGTCATGGTTATGATGTTTCTTGCCTTCACCGCGATATAAATAAAAACTAATTAAGGAAGCGGCTTATGTCATTTTGTTCAGACGTTAAAAATGAAATTTGCAACCACAAACTTAATAAGCGTTGTTGCCGTCGGTCTGAATGCGAAGGGCTGATGCTTGGTATTAAGAAAAAGAAGGATACCACCTTAACCTTTAAAACCGGTTGCCAATCGGTTGCCGAACACGCTTTTCATATTTTTGATAAATCCTGCTTTAAGTGCAGCATCGTCGAAAATGATGGGCAGCGTTATGATGTGGTTTCGCTTCAAAAAGGAATAGAACTTGAACTGCCAACAAAAGAATACGACAGCAACTGTTGCCGCTCTGCATATGTAAGAGGTGCTTTTTTGGCCTGCGGTCAGCTTTCAAACCCCGGCCGTTCATATCGTATTGATTTCAACCTTTGCAATGAAGAAACCGCATTGCATTTGCAAAAAATATTGGTTGCCGCAGGTTTTGAGCCAAGAATAAGCGTTAAATCGAACGGAAAAGCAACCGTTTATATTAAAAACAGCACCCAGGTTGAAGATTTGATGACCTATATGGGCGCACCTTTATCCACCTTGGATTTGATGGAAGTTCGAGTAGAAAAAGACTATAAAAACCATATTAACAGGGCGGTAAATTTTGAAACGGCAAATTACGTAAGGTCTTTTGACGTTGGCGAAGAGCAGGCGCTGGCTATTGAAAAGCTTCAGCGCGAGGGTTTGTTTGATAACCTTTCCGATGATTTAAAATCAACGGCTCTTGCCCGCCTTGAATACAGGGATGCCTCTTTGTCTGTATTGGCCCAGGTTTTGGGTATCAGTCGAGCAAGTGTTAACAGACGTCTAAAGAAAATAATTCAATTATCAGAAAATATATAAGGTAAATTTATGAGCTTCGTACATCTTCATGTTCACACCCAATACAGCTTGTTAGACGGGGCTTGTCGCATAAATCAGCTTGTTGATAAAGCGGCAAGTCTTGGACAAACTGCGCTTGCGGTTACTGACCATGGCACAATGTACGGAGCTGTTGAATTTTATAAGGCCTGTAAAGATAGGGGAATAAAGCCAATAATCGGTTGTGAGGTGTACGTTGCTCATCGTTCGCGCCACGACAAGGTTAAAGGGCTTGACAGTGAATATGATCATCTTGTGCTTTTGTGTAAAAATGAGGTGGGCTATAAAAACCTGATAAAAATGGTCTCTTTGTCTAACACCGAGGGCTTTTATTATAAACCCCGTGTGGATATGGATTTGCTTTCTCAATGTCACGAGGGATTGATTGCTCTGTCTGCTTGTTTGGCGGGTGGGGTGCCTCGCGCGTTGCTTAGAAACGATTATGAGGATGCCTTTAAAACTGCAGTAAAATTCAGAGATGTTTTTGGAAAAGACAATTATTATATTGAATTGCAAAACCATAATTATAACGAAGAATTGCGAATTTTACCTGCGCTTAAAAGAATTTCAGCCGAAGCCGATATTCCGCTTGTAGCCACTAACGACGTTCATTATATCAACAAAAGCGACAGCGATATCCAGCGCTTGCTGTTGGCTATTAATACCGGCAAAACTATTGAAGACGTTGGTTCTATCGCTTTTGAAACCGAAGAGTTTTATCTTAAAAGC
>JAZQSG010000098.1:0-2355 GCA_045630025.1 Acutalibacteraceae bacterium | reverse complement strand
AGGGACCTGAGCCATGCTCCCAAAAGTTATCTTCTTTGCCAAGACGAACCATATGAGAGGGATCTACGCCTACCTCTTTAGTCCAGATATCATAGGCCTCGTCATCCTCTTCATAAATAGAAACGTAAAGCAGATTTTCGGGAATTTCCATAACCTTGGTGCAAAACTCCCACGCCCAGGCGGTTGCCTCGTGCTTGAAGTAATCGCCGAAGGAGAAGTTGCCCAGCATCTCAAAGAAGGTGCCGTGACGGGCGGTGTGACCCACACGCTCAATATCGGGCGTGCGGATGCACTTTTGGCAGGTGGTGACACGCTTGCGGGGAGGAGTAACCTCACCCGTAAAGAATTTTTTCATAGGTGCCATACCAGAGTTGATAAGCAACAAGCTGTTATCGTTATTGGGAACAAGGGAATAGCTGGGCAGACGCAAGTGCTCTTTCGACTCGAAAAAGGAAAGATACTTTTCTCTGCACTCGTTAAGAGACGTCCATTTCATAATAAAAATCCTCCGTAAAAATAAATAAACTCCGCCCCCATAAAAGGGACGGAGTAAACCGCGGTACCACCCAATTTGCCGCACGTGGTGCGACCTCTTGACCCCCTTTAACGCAGGGATTACGCCGCCTCTCGGTCGGTGGCTCAAAAGCCGGCTTGGCAAACGGTCTGCAGGTGCATCACACCAAAAGCACCCTCTCTTTAGCAGAAACGACATTGCCTTTTGCTTTATCACAGCCATAAAATTTTGACATAGATAAGTTTATATCATACGTTGGATTTTGTCAAGTAATTTGCAAATAATTGCCCGTTAAGAGGTGAAAAAAGCACCTATTCTGCACACACCCTCTTATATGCACGAAAGCATATCGCATATTTTTTTAAAAACTGGGGCGCAATCGGCCGAGCCGGATATGCCGTCTTCACACAAAACCACCACGGTATAATCTTTCCAAAAGCCGGCAAACCAGCTTTGGGTAACGCTTTTGCCATCCTTTATCCAGCCCGTTTCGGCGGTGGCTGTTTTGCCCCCTGCCAAGCCGTCGTCGGTGGCGGCCGATTTGCCCGTGCCACGCTGCACCACCTGCATCATCATTTGAACAAGCGTATCCGACACCTGCGATGCAAGCGCCTTTTGGGGCATGGGCCGGGAAAGAGGAGTCTTTTTATCATTTTCAACGGTGGCTTCAACTATTGTAGGGGTAACCAGCATTCCCCCGTTGGCGATTGCCGCCGTCATAACCGCTATATGAAGGGGTGACAGCATAAGCTCACCCTGACCGAAGGACAGATTGGCAAGGGCGGCAGGCATTGAGTTAAGATCTTTGAGCGACGGCAGACGCCCTGCCGACGTGCCAACCCCGTCAAAAAGAGTGTAGCCCCTGTTAAAACCCAACCTTATGCAGGTGTTATACAGCGCCGACGCGCCCACCTGCTGACCCAACTTTATATAGTAGCAATTGCAAGACATAGCCAGGGCATCGGTCATATTAAGCAAGCCGTGACCCAGGTGAGCGTTGCAGTTAAATCGAACCTCACCCAGCTGCGTATAGCCCTCGCAGGTGTAGGAGTTTTCAAGCGTTATGCCCTGATTAAGCGCCGCCACCGTTACGCAGGGCTTAAAAACCGAGCCCACGTTATAAAGGGTAAGGGCACGGTTTATAAGGGGTCCGTCGGTGCGGCTTAAGGCCTCGTCTACCCTTTCGGGGGAAAAATCGGGGAAGCTGGCCATACCCCTGATTTTTCCCGTTGAGGATTCCATAACTATTATGGCGCCCTTGGGCAGCTGCTCTTGGCAATTTTGCAGAATTCGCTGAATTCGGGCATCAATGGTAAGCACCACCCCATCGGACTTGACGGGCGAGCCGCTTATGGTGGGCGCAACGCCCGAAAGGGGTCTGCCCGTAGCATCTACGGTGTAGGTAACCTTAAGGGGCTCGGCTCCGCCAAGCAGGGTTTCGTAGGCACGCTGCACCCCCGTAACACCCTTACCCTCGGAGTCAAGATAGCCGATAATATGAGGCGCCAGGCAGTCGGTAGGCACCCCCGAATCAACGTTGAAAAACAGAGCGTCGGGGCATTCAAAATCCATAGGCACCCTACACAAGACCGGCTTGCCCGACTTAAGCTGATTAAGAATGCCTTCACCCTCTTCACCCAGCTGCGAGGTAACGCAGGCAACCGTTTCGGCATCGGCGGTAAGCACCGCTACCCTTTCCGTTGCGGTGTTGGTAAGTCGGTTCATATTGCAATCGTAAACGGTGCCGCGAGGTACCGTTACCGTAACGGTAAGCCCCGACTTGCCCACCGCGGCGGTTTTGGTTAGCCCCACAGACAAAAGGCCAAGTCGGATCGTAGCCA
>JAZQSG010000097.1:0-4014 GCA_045630025.1 Acutalibacteraceae bacterium | reverse complement strand
CGCCTGTTGTTGCTTTTTGATTGCGGCAACCTGAATCGCGCCAGCGGCCAACGCTGCGGCAGCGGCTATTGGTCCGAGCACCCAACCTGCCACTGGTATAGCCGACGCCGACGAATAGGCATTAATTGCGGCCTGTGCCGTTTGGGCAACGGCTTGCGCAATTTGTATTTTCATTGCCTTCTCGTTGGCTTTCGTCTTTTCGGCGGCAATTTTCTGGTCGCGTTCCTTTTCCAGTTTCTCGACGCGGCGGTGGTTGCGGCCTGCGGCGTCAATGCGTTTTTCGTATTCGGCTTCGATTTTGGCCGTTTCCAGGTCGGCGTTTGCCTGAATAAGATTAGACGACGCCGACAAAATGGTGTCGATATTGCCCCACGCCTCCTGATATAGGTTGCTGATTTGGCCCAGCATATCGTTTGTGGCTTGCACCTTTGCGGCTTCGGCCTGTTCGTGCGTTATAACGCCCTTCTTTTCAAGGTTTTCTATTGCTTCGAACCGCGCTTTGTAGGTGTCAATTATTGACAGATTGCCCGCCTGAATCTGTTTTGTTTCGGCGTCCAAAAGTTTCTGCGCAAGGTCTGATTTTGCACGGGCGGCGTCTTCAAAGGCAATGTCGCCTCGTTTCAGCATTTCGTCGATTTGCGCCGCGCCTTCGGTGTATTCCTGTTGCGCTATTTTGGTGGTATATTGGCTGTTGAAAGCCTTAAGCCCTTCGTTGTAAGCCTTCGCAAGTTCCTGTTGGTGTTTGGCTTCGGCGTCTTCGATTTTCTTTTGAGTGGCAATATAATCGTCGGAAAATTCGACGTAAGCGTTGCGCACCTGAATAAGGTGGTTGATTTCGGCCTTAAACACGGCTTCGTTGTAGGCCTTTTCGCTCATTTCGCCTTTGGCGTAGCGTAAAGTCAGAAGGTTGGTAAGTTTCTTATAGTCGTCTTCAATATCTTTGATATTGCGAGCGCGTGTCTGTTTGTCCTGTTCGGCCAACTTTTGCGCCAGTTGCGCGTTAAGGTCGGCATATTCGCGGCTGTTGTCTTTGTAGAGTTGCAGGCGGCGTTGCAGGGTGTCTATTTCGATTTGCAAAAGTTCGCTTTGGTATTGCTCCGTTGTGGTCTTTTGCTGTGCGTAGCGCACTTGCAGGGCGGTGGTTGCGTCTTTGGCCTCAAGTTGCAACAGTTCGTCGTCGAGTGCCACGTAGTCGGCTTTGAGTTTCAACTTCTTGCGCTCGTACTTTTGCCAGTCGGCTTCTGATACGGCAAACAGTGCCTGTTGGCGGTCAATCAACCATTTGTCAACGTCGAGTAAGTCTTTGCGGTATTGCGCATAGGTTGTGCGGCCTTCTTGCATAGCCTTTTCGATTTCGATTCGTGCTTTTTCGGCTTGCTGTTCAAGGGCTTGCAGTTGGTCGTTGCGTTTGCCGTTTGCACCCTCGTCGGTATTGCCGCCCGTGCCGCCAATAGGAACGCCCGCCTCGTCGGCGTGTTGGTTAACCCACTGAATAAGGTTGTCTTCCTGTGCCAAAAGCGGCGCAAGTTCGGCGCGAAGTTCCTTTATGCGTTCTTCGGCAACCAACGCGGCCTTTTGCATCTGTTTTGCGCTGCCGTCCCATTGCAATTGTTGTTCGGCCAAAATTCGCGCCTCTGCGCTCAACCCTTCGTAAATTGAGCCTTTGCCAAAGATTTCGCCCGCCCAGTCGCCCATATTGTGGCCTTGTGCGAAAAACGCTTGCTGCGCGTCCTGGATTTCCTCAAGGCTTTGTTTGTACGATTCTACGATTTTCTCATTGGCTTCGAGTTCGGTTTCAACGTCAAGTTTTGATTTGCTGATTTCCTTTAATTTATCCTCGATAACCATTGCACGAGCCTTCTTTTTCAGGGCTTCCACATAGTCGTTGACGGCCTTTGTGTTTTCCTTCACAATGTCGCCTTCTTTGGTGATTTGAGCGTTGTATTGGGGAATAATCTTTTGCAGTTCCTTTATTGCCTCCGTGCGTTTCTTTTCGCTCAAATTTTTGTCGTGAATAGCCGATTGCAGACGTTTGATTTTGGCTATTTCGTCGGCTGTCTGGTCGTTAACCTTCTTTTCGATTTCAAGATTCATTTCGGCAACGGCCTTTTGGTTCTTTTGCTCCTGCGTGAGTTCGCGGCTGCGTTTTATCCAGATTGCCAACCCTGCCACAATAGCGGCAATTGCGGCGGCAATAAGGCCTATTGGCGAAAGTTTAAGGGCGGTGCTAAAGGCTTTCCACGCAACGGTCGCCTTTTTAACGTTGCCTGTTAACAAGGCGGTGGCGGCTGCGAATAGCGATTTTACGGCGGTGGCGGCTTTTTCGGCTGCCGTGGCCGAAAATATCTGCTTAATATAGGCGGCAACCGTTGTTATTGCCTTTGAGTTAAGGGCGTTTTGGATTGCTATTGCGGCATTGTAGGCCACAATTGCGGCAACCAACGGCACAATAACAACGGCGTAGTCTTTGAACGCTTTAACCAGCGCGGCAATAACTTTGAGCGCACCCGTTGCGCCGTCCATAAAGGCGTTAATGGCGGGTTGCAAGGTTTGCAGAATCTTTTGCCCAAGTTCGGCCAGTTCGTTTTTGAGTTGTGCCGATTTGGCGGCGAAGGTGTCGCCCATTATTGCGGCTTGCTCGACAGCCGTTTGCGTGCCCGTTACGCCTTCGGTGTACTTCGCGAAAGCGTCGGTGCTATCAACCAATATCGACGCTACGTTGTAGGCGTTTTTGCCGAACATCTGCACCATTTCGGCGGTGCTCAAGTTTTTGGCTTTCAGGTTTTCGAGTGCCTGTTGCATTCCTACTATTTTCGGGTTGGTGTCGTCGGCACCTTGCGAGAGTGTCAGGAAAAAGTTTTTAAGGCCCGTGCCAGCATCGCCGCCCTGTAAGCCGCGTTCGCCGATAGTCTCAATTGCGCCAACAAGTTCTTCAATCTTTAGCCCCGCTTGCGAAGCGGCAACGCCCGATTTTAACACGGCTTCGTTGATATTCTCGACGGCAACCGCGCCAACTTTTGAGCCAGCGGCCAAAACGTTAACGTAGCGGTCGGTTTCGTTGGCCGACGCGCCAAACTGATTCATTGAAGTTGTTACGGCGGTTACAGCCTGGTTAAGGTCAATGCCAGCGGCTTGCGACAGACGGATTGCCTCAATTGTTACCTTGTTAAGGTCTTCTTTTACGGCCAACAATTCAGGTTTTGCACTGCCAACCAACTTGTAAGCCTCCATTATTTCGCTGGCCGATTGCGTAACGCGCAGGCCTGTTTCGTCCATTGTCTGGCTCATTGTTTCGGCTTGCTGTTGCAGCCAACCCACGCTTGCATCGTCCAAGCCTGTAAGGGCTTGCAGTCCTGCGCGGCTTGTGTCTTTCTGGTCGCGGTATTCGCGCATCTTTTGAAGGCTTGCGCCAAGTCCAGCAATGCCGACGCCAGCGGCCAGCGCAAGGCCCTTCATACGTCCGAAGGCATCGCCCAACCGTTGCGAAAGCGGTGCTGCGGCCTTCTGTTCGTCGTTTATAGTTTTGAGTTCGGCTTTTACGCGCATCAATTGTGCGTTGTAGTTTTGCCATTCCTTCGAACCGCGAGCCACGGCGGGGCTTTCCATTTCCTTATTGATTGCCGCCAACATTTTGCGCAGTTCCTTCGGTTTGGCTGTGCTTAAATTATTCATTGCAGCGGCCAGGTTGTCGCTGTTTTTCTGAATATCGGCTATTTCCTTATTGGTTTTCTTCAGTTCGGCGGTTAACGCTTTGGCTGTTTTGGTGTCGCCCGCGTCGTATGCCTTTTTGATAGATTCGGTAAGGTTGCCCGTCATCTTTTGTAACTCCTCAAGCCGCGCTTTTGCGTTCTGGCTGTTGATATTGAGCGTTACTTCTGTTGTGTTTCCGATTGCCATAATTGCGTGCAATTATTTGTTTATACACACCAAAATAATGGCGGTTGGCGGTGGCAAAAAAGACGGGGAACGGGGTGTTAGGTGTTGGGTGTTGGGTGTTGGTGGTTAGGCATTAGG
>JAZQSG010000096.1:0-2818 GCA_045630025.1 Acutalibacteraceae bacterium | reverse complement strand
AGTCAACTACGATTTGACCGAGAGTGTATACGCCGTTGTTGCCGCTGTTAAGTGCGAGCTGAACGATTTCGTCGCCCTTCTTCATTGCAATCTTCAAGGTGTAGGTGCCCTTTGCCAAGCCTTGCTTGGAGATGGCGTGCTTGGACACATACTCTTGGTTGGGCAGAAGTTGAGTGTTGTCAAAATCAGCTTGATTGAAAACATACTCTTTGTTGCTGCTGTCAACAAGAATGATGCTCAAATCGTACTTGTTATATGCTTTGGCTGCGCCCTTGTTGAGCCAGTCGATTTCAATCATAAGTTTCTTGGAGTTTGAGTTGAGCTTAAAGCTGTTTACAAAATACCAATAACCCAATTTATTACCAATCTCTTTGGCAATTTCGGGGTTATCCTTGATAAAGTCTGCGGGATAACCGTGGAAGCCGCCGTAGGTGGCGCCTGTTTGCTCCATTGCTGACAAGAAATACTTGCCGTTTTGCCAGTTGCCGCACTCCTTGTTCCAGGCGTAATGCTCGTTTTCGATGATGGTGGGATAATTATCATTAACGGTCGGGAACAATTCGGGAGAGCGGAGCTTTTCGCCATAGTTGTTAACATACCATTCTACACCAACCGAGTCTTCACGATAGGTCCAGCCGTTATCAAGCACGTATTGCTTAATTTCGTTTCTGCCGTTGCTGGCGCTTCGGCCGCCCACAAAGTCGTCGCTGATAACAATTTGGGTGTTTTGATAATACTTCTTATAAATGTCAAAGTGGGCCTTAATGGTATCCCAGCCCCATACCTTCTGAGAGCTGGAAGAGGTGTGACCCTCGCCCCAGTCGCCGTAGCTGCCTACGTCAACGTAGATAACCTCCTCGCGGCCGTCATATCTTTCGGCAAAGGCCTTGTGGAAGTTGTCAAGCTTTTGCAAGAAGATGGGATCGCCATAGTCGGGCTCCCATGAATCGCTGAGCATGGTGCCTGCGGCGCCTGCATCCTTAACCCACTTGGGAGTGGCATACATGTTGTTTGCATCGGTTTCCTTGCAGGTGATTCTGAAGGATACCTTAACACCGTACTGAGAGTAATCGTTGATAACGTCATCGATCAGCTTCCAGTTATACTGACCTTCCTTGGGCTCAAGATAGCTCCAGGCCAGGCGCAGATAGATGTGGTCAAGGCAAGGAATCATCTCAACGGCATCCTTAGCGGCAAGTCCAACACCGTAACGTGTAATACCGTTATCGAAATAGTGAATATACCAGCCCTTGTCGGGGTTGTTAAGGGCGGTTGCCGAATCGGCCATTGAAGCAAGGTCGTAGGTGATAGCAACAGCATTCTTGTTAACAAAGGTAAAGCCCTTGTTGATTGCATAGCTTTCAACGTGGCTGCCTTTGGTGGCGAAAAACTCAAGGTTTTCGTTACAGCCGTCAAAAGCGTTAGAAGCAATTTTTGCTTCGTTGCCGTTTGAAGAGCCCCACATCATAACCTCGTTTTCAAAATAGATGGTTTCAAGGGCGGTGCAGCCGGCAAAGGCGTTTGAGCGAATGCGGCACATATTGTCGGTAAATACAAAGGAGGTTAACGAGGTGCAGTTTTGGAAGGTGCAGGGCTGCAGCATTGAAAGACTTTCGGTAAAGTCAAGCTCTGCAAGGTCGGCACAGTTCATAAACACCTCGTAGCCCATTTTGGTAACGGTGTCGGGCACTACAACAGAGGTAAGACCGCTGCCCTTAAAGGCACGGTTAGCAAGATCTTTAACGGTTGAGGGAATCTCAATCTGCTTAAGGCCGGTGCAGCCGTAGAAGGTGAGCGCGCCAATGTTGGTAAGCCCCTCGTTAAGGGTAATCTTTTCAAGCTTGTTGCAAAGGTAGAAGCACTCGTAACCAAGGGTTTCAACGTCCTTGCCAAACTTGACAGAGGTAATTCGGTTGTGACCCTTAAAGGCACGGTTGCCGATGTGGGTGATGCCGTCGTCTATAACAACCTTGGTGATTTTGGTGCGATACTCAGCACTCCAAGGAGCAATGTTGCCTACGTTGACGTAGTTGTCCATCTTGCCCTCGCCGTAGATATAAAGGGTGCCGGTCTTTTCACTAAAGCCCCACTTGGCATTTTCACCGCAAGAGCCGCCGGGCAGAGTGGAGGGGTCGGGCTCAGTTGCAAGGCTAATGTAAGAGTAGGTGGCATAGAAGCCACGGCCGTTGTTGTGGTAAAGAGAAATAGAGGAATTGGTAAGCTTTACAAGATCGGTGGTATCGGTATAGGTAATGTTGAATACCTGAACACCGTCGTGATACTTGGCATAGGCGATAACTTTGGTGTCGGGATCATAGCTGACGGTGTATTTCACGGTAGCGTTCTTTTCGGTGTTGCTCAGCCATTCGGATATAGTAGCACCGCTGGTAGAGTTGACAAGGCGGTCGCCTTGAGCTTTTTTTGAGCTGCCGATAATGATGGTAGGTCTTGTGTATTGGTCCATTGCAACTACGATGTTGCCAACCTTAACACCAACGTAATAAGTGCCGTTATAAATTGTGCTGAAAGATTCTCTGCCCTTAGCGGAATAGCTAAGCTCAAAACCGTCGGACAAATCAAAGGTGTCCTTATAAGTGACGGTGGCATAGGTTTGATTGTCGGCTTCAGACAATCTCAGGTTGCCGTCTGAGAGGGTGGGGGTGTTGTTTTTGCTCGTCCAATCAGACAGCACAAAGTTGCCGCTGTAAGAAAAAACTTCTTCAACGGTTTCACTTGCTGCAAAGGATACAACGGGCATGCTTACAAAAATCATTATTAAGGTGATGAATAATGCAAGCAGCTTAAGTTTACACGCTTT
>JAZQSG010000095.1:0-4756 GCA_045630025.1 Acutalibacteraceae bacterium | reverse complement strand
ACCGCTTGGCCTCCGACTTAGCCGTTTCATCAACAACAGCCACGTATTTGGGGCTGAATTTTCGTATTTGTTTTTCTAACAAATCAACACTTCGGTTGGCGCTTATTGCAAGCACGTTCATACTACACTTGCTTATAACATCAAGAGTTTGAACACCAATCGAACCTGTGGAACCAAGAACAACAATATTTTTCAATTTAACCACCAATTATCCTAAAAGGGTTATTTGCTGTGCAAAAAGCATCACAACGGGTAATGAAAAGCTTAAGCTGTCGCATCTATCCATTATGCCGCCGTGACCGGGCATAATTGTTCCGTAATCTTTAACGTTGTAAACGCGCTTTACAGCCGATGCAAAAAGATCGCCGATAATGCCTGCTATTGCAGCAATAAACACGCAAATGATATATGCCAAAAGGTGCACCGTCTCTTTATCGCAAAAGATAGCAGCATAAATATATGCAAACGAGACACAAACTATTATTGACGAAATTAATCCACCTATTGCACCTTCAACGGTTTTTTTAGGGCTTAACACGGGTGCAAGCTTGGTTTTGCCAACTGCCATTCCAACAAAATATGCACCGCCATCGGTAACAAAAGCTGCAAATGCGGCAGTTAAGAAATAAAACATTCCAAACTTCCAATCAATTATCGTTTCGGCAGATGCAAAACCGAATATTATAGAAAACACCATAATAGCCGTTATAAAGTTTTGAGGGAGCTCTTCTGCTTTGAAATTGACAGCAATGCAAAAGGCAAACAAAAGAAAATATGCGTAAATAACCGATGCCAACGTAAGGGGAATATATCCCCTAACAACAAAAGGTACTATTGCTGCAAAAACAAGCGAAAGAATAAAAAACAGAATGTTTTTTTTAGCCCCGGTTGCTCTGAAAATTTCAAAAACCGCAATGCCGCCCACAAGCGACAAAAAAATGGGCATAGCAAGTGTTAACCTAAAAATCAATACTAAAATAACGATAGCAGCCGAAATGCCTGCCGTTATTAATCGCGTTTTCATAATTTGCATCCTCACTTTTTATTTCTGCCGCCAAAGCGTCTGTCTCGGGCAGAAAAAGATAAAATTGCCTCATCAATAGTTTTTGAGCTGAAATCAGGCCACAAAACGTCGGTAAACCAATATTCTGCATAAGCGGTTTGCCAAATAAGGAAGTTGGATAATCTGTACTCACCGCCCGGACGAATAAGCAAATCAGGATCGGGCATACCTGCGGTATAAAGATGATCAGACAGATACTGCTCGGTTATGTCTTCAACGGATGCTTTGCCATCGGCACAATCGCGACAAATATCTTTTACAGCGTGAACTATCTCGTCTCTGCCACCATAATTTAGGGCAATGTTGACCCACAGACCCGTTGCATCTTTAGAATCATCCTCAGCTTTATTTATAAGCTCAATTATATCCTCTGCGATGGGATTTAAATCGCCCACAAAATGAAGACGAATATTTTCATCCTTAAAGTTTGCGGAATCTATCAAATAATTGCGAAGAATATTCATAATGCCGCTTACTTCTTCTTCAGAACGCTTCCAATTTTCGGTTGAAAAAGCATAAACAGTAAGATATTCAACGCCAATTTTATTGCAATATCTTGCTATGGTTTTGAAGGTGGCCGCCCCTGCAGAATGACCCGCCGACGTTGGCAACCCTATTTTTTTAGCCCAGCGGCCATTGCCATCCATTACAATGGCTATATGTGTAGGAACCTTTAAATCAACCTGCAAATTAGGTTCTTTTTTCTTAGAAAAAAGTTTCACTTTGCTGCTCCTTTTAAAAATTGGGGACTGCAACAGCTAGGCCACAGTCCCTAATGTGAAATTAGATTTCAAGTATCTCTTTTTCTTTTGCAGCGGCAAGATCATCAATAGACTTGCTGTACTTATCGGTAAGCTTTTGAACGTCGCCCTCACCTTTTTTAACATCGTCTTCGGTGAGTTCAGAGTTCTTTTTCATACCTTTAATCTTTTCGATAGCATCACGGCGGATAGAACGAATAGCAACCTTGGCATCTTCAGCCATACGCTTTACGTCTTTAACAAGCTCTTTTCTGCGCTCTTCGGTAAGGGGCGGGAAATTAAGGCGAACGCTTTTACCGTCGTTAATGGGGGTAATACCGATATCAGAAACCAAAATTGCCTTTTCAATAAGCTTAAGAATAGATGCATCCCAGGGTTGAATAAGCAAGGATCTTGCCTCTACAACAGAAACGGATGCCATTTGGGTAACAGGTGTGGGGGCACCGTAATAATCGATGCTGAGCTTATCCAAAATGCCGGGGTTTGCTCTGCCTGCACGAACTGCAGCATACTCTTTCTCTAACGAAGCGATGGATTTGCCCATCTTTTCTTCTGCTACTTTAATTACTTCTTTCATAAAACCAATCCTCCTATTAATTACTCAACTATGGTACCGATTTTATCACCCTGAACAGCACGAAGAATGTTGTCGGGATCATCAAGATTAAAGACCAAAATCGGAATATTATTATCTAAGCACATTGCAGCGGCAGTAGTATCCATAACGCCAAGATGCTTTTCGACAACCTCGGCAAGACTCATATGCTCAAACATTTTTGCATCGGGATTTTTGCGAGGATCGCTGTCGTAAACACCGTCAACGTTGGTTGCCTTAAAAATAACCTCGGCTTCGATTTCACAGGCGCGCAAAGCAGCTGCAGAATCGGTTGAGCAGAAGGGATTGCCCGTACCGCAACCAAAAATAACTACGCGACCCTTTTTAAGGTGGTTGATTGCACGATTGCGAATGTAGGGCTCTGCAACCTCGTGCATTGCAATGGCGGTCTGCACACGATTTTCTACGCCAAGCTGATCAAAGGCGTCTCCTATTGCAAGGGCGTTTATTGCGGTAGCAAGCATACCCATATGGTCTGCACGGGTTCTATCCATCTTACCGCTGGTTCTGCCGCGCCAAAAATTGCCGCCACCAACAACAATACCGACCTGAACGCCTAATGCAACAACCTTTTTAATGCTTTCGCAAACCTTTAAAACGGTGTCAAAATCAAGGCCTGTGCCCTTATCGCCGGCCATTGCCTCGCCGCTTAATTTTAATAAAATTCTATTATACTTTACAGACATACACATACCTCCGCCATTTTTATCTATTTTACAATAATTCTAAACAATTGTAAAGAGTATTATGTCAATTAATGCAATAAAAAATGCCGAAAGATTTCTCTTTCGGCATTTTAATGCAAACTAATTATTTTACCATGCTTGCAACTTCGGCAGCAAAGTCATCCTCACGCTTTTGGATGCCCTCGCCCTTTTCGTAGCGAACAAAGTCAACAACCTTGATTTCGCCGCCAAGCTGCTTAGCAACAGAGTTGATGTACTCAAGAACAGACATAGCGCCGTCTTTAACAAACTTCTGCTCAACAAGGCAATTTTCCTCATAGAACTTGCCAAGCTTACCTGCAACAATCTTTTCAAGAACTGCATCGGGCTTGCTTGCCATCTTGGGGTCTTCCTTCATTTGAGCAACAAGGATTGCCTTTTCATGATCAAGTGCATCGGCAGGAACAGATGCCTTATCAAGATAGCCGGGGTTAACGGCAGCAATCTGCATGCAGATATCTTTACCCATTGCCTTGAACTCTTCGGTAGCAGCAATTTCAGCAGTGGTATCGAACTTAGCGATAACACCGATTTTACCGCCTGCATGAACGTAATTAGCAACGTAGCCGTCCAAACGGGCAAAGCGGCGAACCTTCATGTTCTCGCGAACAACGAGGAAGTAATCCTGTACCATTTCTTCAACGGTTTTGCCGTTTGCAGCGCACTTCAAGAGAGCGTCAACATCGGCGGGGTTCTGATCAAGAGCGATCTGTGCAATAGCGTTGCAAAGATCCTTAAAGCCGTCGCCACCTGCAACGAAGTCGGTTTCAGAGTTAACCTCAACAACAACACCTGCAGTTTCGCCTGCAATAGCTGCAACAAGGCCTTCAGCAGCAATACGGCTTGCCTTTTTGGCAGCGTTTGCAAGACCCTTTTCACGCAAATAGTCGGTTGCTTTGGCCATATCGCCATCGCACTCAACAAGAGCTTTTTTGCAATCCATCATTCCGCAGCCGGTCTGTTCACGCAGCTGCTGTACGTCTTTAGCAGTGAAATTCATAATATTTTCCTCCATAAGTTATTACTACAAAAGATGCCCGCTTATATCGGCGGGCATCGTAATTTACCGAAAATTACTCGGCGGCTTCAGCATCGGCAGGTGCCTCTGCCTCAACAGCGGCAGAGCCCTGAACGCCCTGTTTGCCCTCAAGAACAGCATCAGCCATAGTAGCGGCAATCAACTTAACTGCACGAATAGCATCGTCGTTACCGGGAATTACGTAATCGATCTCATCGGGATCGCAGTTGGTATCAACAATAGCAACGATCGGAATGTTGAGCTTCTTAGCTTCAGAAACTGCAATTCTTTCCTTGCGGGGGTCAACGATGAAGAGTGCACCGGGCAACTTCTTCATGTTCTGGATACCACCCATAAACTTCTCGAGCTTTTCAATTTCGAGCTTGAGCTTGATAACTTCCTTCTTGGGAAGGAGATCAAATGTACCGTCAGCCTCCATAGCACGAAGCTGCTTAAGTCTGCCGATTCTGCGGCGGATACTATGTCAACGCTCGTTGGCTGGGAGGTATGCTGTCCAACTTCCGCACCATGCGTACCCGTATCGACCGTCTGGCTC
Source organism: Acutalibacteraceae bacterium (assembly GCA_045630025.1). Lineage (GTDB taxonomy): Bacteria > Bacillota > Clostridia > Oscillospirales > Acutalibacteraceae > RGIG2206. Next base: position 17 of record JAZQSG010000095.1, on the reverse strand, counting down.
AGCTGCGCAAGATGGAA
>JAZQSG010000094.1:0-5690 GCA_045630025.1 Acutalibacteraceae bacterium | reverse complement strand
ACCGCTTGGCCTCCGACTTATGCTGATGCGGCTGCTAATATTAACGATAGGAACAATTTTTGTTCTTAGCTTGACCGGCACGTATCCGTTAGCGTACTGAACGGCGTGGCCTGCCTCGTGTGCTGCAACGCCAACCGCCGCAACAGATGTAGAATTGTAAACCGAATCTGACAAACGAATAACGTTAGTTCTTGGGTCGTAATGATCGGTTAAACTGCCATTAACACGCTCTACCGTTACGTCAAAAACACCCGACTGTTGCAATACACGCTCGGCCGCTTCTTTACCGGTAAGCATACGACTGTTAGCAACCTTTGAATATTTTGAAAAGGTGCTTTTTACTGAAAAGGATGCAATTAAAGACAAAATAATGCCGGGCAATAAAAACAGATAGTATTGTCCGTAATAATAAAAATATGAATACAAATAATCCAAAAAAATCACCCAAAAAACGTGTTGTCGGATATAGCGTTTCCACAAAGCAGTTGCTTAACAAACATACGGCGACCGCCCTCTTGCTGAACCTCAATTAATTCTAAAGAGGTATTGTTGCCACAGCCAACAAACAAACGTCCGTCAATTATTTTAAGTTGAGCAGGAAGCAGATTTGTTTTGTTGGCAACCAGAGTTGAATATATCTTAAAACGCTTTCCGTCGAGAGTAGTATATGCAATAGGCCAAGGATTAAAACCGCGAACCAAATTATGAATAGACAAGGCGTCTTTATTAAAATCAACAACAGCCATATCTTTAGAAATGATTGACGCATAGGTTGCAGATGCTTCATCCTGCTTAACGGGAGTAACTGATTTTTCGGCAACCTTATTTAAGGTTGAAACCAAAAGCTCGGCACCCATTGCAGACAGTCTGTCAAACAACTCTCCCGCCGTTTCGTTATCTCCGATTTCGGTTGTAACGGTTTCCAACATATCCCCCGTATCAAGGCCTTCATTAAGAAGCATAGTAGTTACACCCGTAACCTTATCGCCATTAACAACCGCCCATTGAATAGGAGCTGCGCCTCTATATTTAGGCAACAAAGAGCCGTGTACGTTAATAAAACCATAAGGAGCCAATTTCAGCATATCGCCGGGAATAAGCTTACCGTAAGCAACAACGGCAACCACATCGGGATTCAATGACTGCATAAGCTTAATTTGCTCTTCATTTTTTAATGATGCAGGTTGATAAACGGGAATATTATGTTTAATGGCACATTCCTTTACAGGAGTAGGCATAACAATCTGTTTTCTTCCAACCGGCTTGTCGGGCTGTGTAAACACAGCAACAACTTGATGCCCCGCGTTTACTACTGCTTCAAGAGAAGGCACAGCAAAATCGGGGGTGCCCATAAAGACAACTCTCATTCTTCAAACTCTGCCTTTCCAATAGCGTTATCTTTAAACACAACACCGTCAAGGTGCTCAAGCTCGTGACAAAAAGCACGGGCTTTTAAACCCTCGCCTTTAACTCTGAAGGTTTTGCCGTGTCTATCTTGAGCTTCAACCACGACAGAATTGGGGCGACGAGTAAAATAATATTCACCCGGGAAGGAAAGGCAACCCTCTACCTCCTCCTGCTGTCCGCTTTGGCCAACAATTTTAGGATTAACCAGTTCAAGCAAGCCGTCGCCGCAGTCAACAAGCACAACCCTGCGCAAAATGCCAACCTGAACAGCGGCTAAACCAACACCGTCAGCCGCATACATTGTATCTGCCATATCGTCAAGCAAAATGTGCAAACGCTCATCAAACTTTTCAACCTCACGGCTTTTTTTAAACAAGCGATCGTCATCGGCTTTAATTATATTTCTTATAGCCATAATATTCCTGCCTTTCAAGGAGTTAAAAGTTACTTTCGGGATTTATATCGGCAAACACAGTAATGTTTCTGTTTTGCGGATCCTTCATAAATTTTTTAAGCAAATCTGCAATCATTACGCGAAATGCTTTGTTGTTTTTAACCTTAATAATAATTCTGTACCTATATTTTCCGCTAACCTTAGGAACGGATGCAACAGATGGTCCTAATACAATCATTTTAACGTCAGGTGAGCTCTCGCCTGCAATTCTTAGCATTTCAAGAAATCTTGCGGCACCGTCTCTTGTATCTGATGACGTATCACCAACAAAACCCACAAGACACATAGAGCAATAAGGCGGATAAACCATACCTTTTCTTACGCCAATCTCTTGTGAATAGAATGTATCATAATCTTGCGTGGCGGCCAAAGAAATAACCTCGTTATCGGGCGAAACCGTTTGCACAACAGCTATTCCCTCTCTATCGCCACGCCCGGATCGACCTACCACCTGTGTTAAAAGAGAAAAAGTTCTTTCGTAACTGCGATAATCCTCACTAAACAGTGAGCCATCGGCATTAAGAACGCCAACCAGCGTAACGTTAGGAAAGTCTAAGCCCTTTGCGACCATTTGTGTGCCAAGCATAATATCATATTCGCCATTAGCAAAGGCAGAAAGCTTTTGCTCGTAAGAATTACGCGCCATTGTGCTGTCGGCATCCATTCTCAAAATACGGGCATTTTCAAATAAGTATCCAAGCTCTTGCTCAGCTCTTTGTGTACCAAAGCCCGAATATTTGATTCTATCACTGCCGCACTCGCTACATTTATCGGCAAACTTTTCAGAATATCCGCAATAATGGCACATCAAACGCTCATTTGCAGAATGATAGGTAAGAGAAATTGAGCAGTTAGGGCATGATTTAACCGTGCCGCATCCGCTACAAGTAACAATGGTGTTGTGGCCTCTTCTATTAAGCAAAAGGATTGCTTGTTCTCCTCTGCTAAGCGTTTCTTCAAGACGATCTTGCAAAAAACGGCTTATAGGAGAAAGATTGCCTTGTTTAACCTCATCACGCATATCAACCGTATGCACCTTTGGCAAACAAGCGTTGCCATATCGATTATTAAGTCGGCAAAGCTTGTACCTTCCGCTTTCAGCCGCACAAAAAGACTCAAGCGACGGGGTTGCCGATGCAAGAAGCAACAAACCGTTATTATAAGCTGCCCTAAATCTCGCAACCTCTCTAGCGTGAAATCTTGGTGTAGATTCAGACTTGTAGGTATGCTCTTGCTCTTCGTCGATAATAATCAAGCCCAAATTATCGAAAGGAGCAAACACGGCAGAGCGGGTGCCGATAGCAACAGAAATTTCACCATCTTTTACCCTGCGCCACTCATCAAGGCGCTGACCCAACGACATTGCCGAATGAAAAACGGCAACCTTACCGTTATATCTGCTGTTAAACAGCGACAAGGTTTGAGGGGTCAACGATATTTCAGGCACCATTACAATGACGCCCTTGCCTAATTTTACAGCTTCATCGACAAGTCTTAAAAAAACCTGTGTTTTTCCGCTGCCTGTAACACCGTAAAGCAATGCGGCTTCACCGTTATCGGAACACAACATATCCTTCAATGAATCAAAAGCCGACTGCTGTTCGTCGTTTAATTTAATATTCTTCTGTTGGTGAGATTGGTAAGAGTTAACGGGGGTACGGTAAACCACATTTTCAAAAAGCTCTATAACCGACTTTTTAGCCAAACCCGTAATAACTGCTTGCGTAACGCCCGCAAAATAGCAAACTTCTTTAACGCTGGCAGCTCCAACCTGAGTCAAAAAGTCAACAACTGCCGACTGCTTAGGCGTGAGTTTAGAGGTTAATTCAAAATTTTCGACCAAACGCACCATTTTAATAGTTGCATCGCCAACAGCTCTTACGGCCTCGTCAGTTCTTAAAAGATAGCCCTTTTCAACCAGTTTATCGGGTAATTTACTGTCTTCAGGTAAATCGGATACCTCTAAAAGTCTGCTCTTTTCCACAGTTGCTTTACTGTTATAAAGCATAGTTAACAGACGCTTTTCATCATCTGTAACGTCAGATATTTTATCAAGCTCTAAATTTTCAGCAATGCAGTAGGATGCAACTATTCGCATATTTATACCTGCAGGCAAAACAAGCTTAACCGCATCATACCAAGTACAAAAGGTGTGCTCTTTTATCCACCTTACAAGTTCAAGCATTTCGGCAGAGAGCACCGGTTGTTTATCTAAAACAGACGAAATGGGTTTAACCTTTTCAAGCTCGCTGGATTCACCGATAGATAATATTATACCCTGCCGTTTTCTGTTGCCGGTACCAAAGGGCACCATTACTCTGCATCCGGGCAAAGCACAATCGGCAAACGCGGCAGGTATAATATAATCGTATGGCTTGTCAAAATGATATGCCGTACGATCCACCGCGATATGCGCGACCACTGCACTCCTCATGACAAGCCACCTCCGTTAATAATATTCAGAATAAATTTTAATTAGTTTTCTGCTTCTTTTTGAGCGCAAATTTGATCAATAGCCAACGAAACGGGCTTTTCAACCAAAATTTCTTTTTCTTCTTCGGCTTCTACAACGATTTTACGAGCTCTGTCAGCAACATCGTGAACAAGCTGATAACGGCTGTCATACATTTCGATCAATTTTCCAATAGCGGGATTAAGCATTATTCAACACCTCATTAATAATATTCTTTTGTTTATATGATGAAAGCTCGGCAATGCGAATAATATCGCACAACTGGTTAGCCGCAAGCTCTAAATCATCGTTAACTATAATATAGTTGTACTCTTCGGCGCGAGGTATTTCGCGCAAAGCAGCGTTAATGCGCTTTTCGATTTGTTCGGGAGAATCTGTTTGGCGTTTGTTAAGACGTCTCTTCAGCTCTTTAACTGAAGGAGGCATAATAAATACTGAAACGGCATTGGGCAATGCACGGCGAATGCTGGCGGCACCGTTTACATCAACCTCAATAATAATTCCGTCACCCGATTCAATAGCATCCATAACCGGGCGCCTGGGTGTGCCGTAGTAGTTACCTAAATATTCGTTGTATTCTAAAAAGGCACCTTCATCAAGACCCTTTTTAAACTCGTCAACAGTTAAAAAGCAATACTTTCCGTCTTCCTTGTCGCTTCCGCGGGGCTCACGGGTTATGCATGAAACAGAAAAGGACATTTTGGGATATTTTTTTCTGACCTCTTGCAAAACTGTGTCTTTTCCGCTGCCTGAAGGACCGGAAACAATCAAAACCAAGCCGGGGTTATTCATCAATATCTTCCTCTCCATCAAACTCAACCTCAATATCGTTGAGACGGTTAGCAACAGTTTCGCACTGCAGATAAGACAATACGATATGATCACTATCGGTAATAATAACAGCCCTGGTGCGTCTACCGTGGGTTGCATCTATTAAACAGCCCTGCTCTTTTGCCTCTTGCACAATTCGCTTAATAGGCGCAGATTCGGGTGATACAATAGCAACAATGCGGGTATCGGCAACCATATTGCCAAAACCTATATTAATAAGCTTCATACTAAAAGGCACCTCTTATTCAATGTTTTGCACTTGCTCTCTGATCTTTTCTATTTCAGATTTGATTTCTACAACGGTATGTGCAATTTCAACGTTTTGACTTTTTGAGCCGATGGTGTTGGTTTCGCGCTTCATCTCTTGAACTAAGAAATCAAGCTTGCGGCCGATAGCATCGCCCGATTTGAAAATTGCATTCATTTGATCAAAATGGCTGCGCAAACGAACGGTCTCTTCATCAACTGCAATTTTATCTGCAAAAATTGCGGTTTCTGTAATCAAGCGTTGCTCGTCAACCTGGG
>JAZQSG010000093.1:0-6615 GCA_045630025.1 Acutalibacteraceae bacterium | reverse complement strand
CATATATGCAACCATATAGTCGGTATGGGTGCCGTCGGAATTGGTAACGGTAGATACACCAAAGCCGATAAAGCGCTGATAGATCATCGAACGATTTTGGCAAAGTTCGCTGGCGATATCATTTTTGTTGCTTATGTTGTAAAGGGTAACGTAAGCGTTGCTGTATGCCAATACATACATACCATTGGGAGATATTTCAATCTGACGGGTACCGTCGGCACGATTGAACTTTGTTTTGTTTGTATTGGTGGTGGATTCAAAGGTCAAGGAGCCGTCGGCATTTATGGTATAAACCGCAATACCGCCGTCGCACTCGGCCGTTACAAGCACGTTGCCTGCTATCTTTACATCCATAGTAATATCAAGTGTATCATAGATGTAAATCTGATTCATATTTTTATCAAGAACACGGATGCCCTTGGTACCTGATGCTACGTAAAGATAGGTGCCGTTGGTGGCTACTGCCCAGGCCTGTGAACCCTCGGTATCGAAGGTTTCAACATCCTTCCAACCGAAGGAGTTGAAATCTACGTCATAATATGAGCCGTCTGCCTCGTCGGAAGGCGCCGCGCAATCCTTTTCATCAATAGGATGGGCGTTTTTGGTTTCGTGAATAAACAAGCCGGCGGTGCTGCCTGCCAGATACATATAGCCCTCAATACATGCTACGTTGTAAATGGGAGAGTGAACCTCTTCGGTAGTATCGAAGGGATAGGGATAAACGTTGGCATTGGTAATGGGAGAATAACGAGAATCGGTGGGCTTTGCCACAATCTCAATTTGCTCAAGTCTGATGGGATTCAACTTGTTGGTGATATCATAGATATACACACCGTTGTAGGATCCGCAAACATAGGCATAATTGCCCGAAATCTCTATCTTCCAAATATCAGGAGTACCTGCCCACATACCATCCAAACGGGCGGTAGACAGGTGAACGGGGTTTTTAGGATCGCGAACGTCCCAAATTTCAAAGCCGCTGCCGATATATCCGCCGGTGCTGGTTGCAGCGCCATCGTGCTGGCCTGTTGCGGCGTACAAATATCCATCGCGAATGGTAACGCCATCGCCACGGCCGCCAAGTGAGCGCTGAAGGTTGGTAAGAACAACGGGACTATCAATATCGGTGATATCGATTACCTTTATGCATCGGTCGCCCCAGATGCCGCAATAAATATAGTTGCCGTAAATATCAACGTCTTGGGTTTCGCCGGTAGGTGCGTTTGAAATACCAACGGGGTTGTAGATATCGGAAATATCAAAAATGGTAACGCCGTGGGTTCTATCTGCGATAGCGCAGTATTTTCCGCTAACGTCAACGCCCGTTGCCAGCTCAAGGTTATCTATACGGCCGGCTTTTTTCAAGTCGGCGGGGTTAGAAACGTCAATGATATAGGTTTGCGAGGTTCTTGCAACAACAACTATTCCCTTTTTATCAGAGGTGAACTCCATCTGGCGAACGCCGCCCAATCTGTTGATAGAGTCAAGATATACGGGATTTCTGGGATCGCTTATATCAAAGCTGTAAAAGGTTTTATTAGAGGCGCTGATAGCAAACAGATAGTTGCCGTTAATCAAAATATCGTGGCAACGATCAAGCTGACTGGGCATATTTGAAGAGGTATAATAATCGGCATATTTATACTGGGTTTTAATCCAAGAGCCGTCATCCTCCATATAGTAACCGCTGCGAACAAAGGTAAATTCAGTTGCATTGGAATGATAAAGCTCGGGATGTGCATACAGAATCTTGGAGGCGCTGCCTTCTTTAAAAGTAATTGTAATGTATGCCTCTTCACCCGTTGCGGTAAAGCGCAAGCAAGTATTGGTTGCCTGCGAGGTAATCTTAAAGTCCATTGATGTAATAACGCTGCCGGAGGACTTATGCAATGAAACCTTTGCAACGCCGTAAACATCGGCGGTCTTTAAATCAACTGATAAATATCCAAGATCTCCTCTCTTGAAGGTGCCTGCACTCTCGCCGGTAGACTGATTGTAGATTTTTGCCGTGTCAACTGCGTCGGTAACGGCATTTTTTCCTTCAATGGAAATCGTTACGGATTCTGATTTGTTTATCTCTGAATAATCGCTATGTTCAGCATCGTAAACTGCCTTGTCAACAAAGGTGAAGCCGTATTTACCTGCATAGGTCTCAAGGTGGCCACCCAAGGTGCCGATAAGCTCCAAGGAAGCGTTGCAACCACCAAAAGCGTTAGAAGCAATTTTTGCTTCGTTGCCGTTTGAAGAGCCCCACATCATTGAATCATCCTCAAAGTAAACGGACTCAAGGGCGGTGCATCCGCTAAAGGCATTTGAACGAATGCGGCACATATTATCGGTAAAGGTAAACTCGGTAAGTGAGGTGCAGTTCATAAAGGTGCAGGGCTGAAGCATCGATACGCCCTCGGTAAAGTCAACCTCTGCCAAATTGGCGCAGTTCATAAATACTTCGTAACCCATCTTGGTAACGGTATCGGGAACTACAACAGAGGTAAGGCCGCTGCCCTTAAATGCACGGTTTTCAAGGTTAGTTACGGTTGAAGGAATAGTAACCTCAGTCAGTGCGGTACAGTTATAGAAGGTTAATGCGCCCAAATTGGTAAGACCCTCGTTAAGAGTAATCTTTTCAAGCTTGTTGCAAAGATAGAAGCACTCGTAGCCGATGGTTTCAACACCATCGCCAAATATTACAGTGGTAATGCGGTTGTGGCCCTTAAATGCACGGTTACCGATATGAGTGATATCGTCACCGATAACAACCTTGGTGATTTGAGTGCGATACTCGGTACACCAGGGGGCAATATTACCTACGTTAACGTAGTTATCCATTGCGCCGGTACCGCCGATATAAAGGGTGCCAGTTTCTGCATCAAAGCCCCAAACTGCGTTTTCACCGCAAGCGCCGCCGGGCATTTCTGAAAGATCGGGGATATCGTTATCGTCGGGGTAAATGGGAGTGATACCTGAAAGTGAATAGTTGCTGAATACGGTATTTGTCTGATACCAGCAGTATGCACCAATCTTAACGGTTTGGTTCAAGGTGGTGTAGGTGCTGTCCCAACCTTTAAGAGCGGTAAGATCAAGATCGGTAACAATGGGGCTGTTTGCGCCTGCACCGGTACGAACGTAATAAGCGGTAAGCTTGCCGTTATCGTAAACAACACCAAAATTGTCAATCTTAGGAATAATCCACTGGGTGGTTGCCTCTTCCCAATTGGCGGCTTCGATTGTATAGATGACTTCGTCGCCCATCTTAACAATCAAATAAAGCGAACCGTTGTTGGCAATGTCAATGGCGCCCTTGTCGTTCTTATCGAGGGCAAACAAAATTGTAAGGTCGCCAACAGCAATACCGCTGTAGCCGTCTGCTGCGGTGTTGCTGTGTTTTGCAGTGAACTCGAAATAATTGAGTGAATCAAAGACGTTTTTGTTGGTGTACCAATGCTCATCCTTAACAACGTCGGCTGCTGCGTTGGCATAAGCAATGGTGCCATCCTCTTTGATGAGAGCCAATTCGTCTGCCGATGCATTCCAATCAGCTGCATTTATTCCGGTAAAGAAGCTGAAGGGATCGCCTGCAGTGGGCTGCATAGAAGGATCTTCGGGCTCAACGGGCTCTTCGGGCTCGTCGGGAGTTACGGGCTCGTCGGGAGTTACATCTGCGGGAGTCTTACCTGCAAGATAAAAGTTGCTGAATACGGTAGAAGACTGATACCAGCAATATGCACCAACTCTAACAGTTTTGTTTAAGGTGTTATAGGTGCTGTCCCAACCCTCAACAGTTGAAAGGTCAAGATTGGTAACGATGGGGCTGTTAGCGGCAGCGCCTGTACGAACGTAATAGGCAGAAACTACGCCGTTATCATAAACAACGCCAAATTTGTCAATCTTAGGAATAATCCACTGGGTGGTTGATTCTTCCCAATTGGAAGCTTCGATTGCATAGATGATGGCATCGCCTAATCTTACAACAAAGTAAAGCTTACCGTCATTGGTGAAATTGACTGCACCCTTATCATTCTTGTCAAGGATAAAGCCAAAGGTAAGATCGCCAACAGCAATAGCGGTGTAGCCGTCTGCGGCGGTGTTGTTGTGCTTGGCAGTAAACTCGAAATAGTTGTCAGAATTAAAGGTGTTTTTATGGGTGTACCAATGCTCTGCCTGCATAAGCTCATTGCTTGCGCCGGCATAAACGATGGTGCCGTCATCTTTAATAACGGACAACTCTTCTTCTGTTGCAATCCAATCGGATGCAACCAAGCCATCGAAATGAACAAAGGTATCGCCTTCAGCAGCAAATGCAGAAACTACACTTGTGCTGAGCATAGTCACAACAAGTGCAACTACACAAATTAAGCTGAGTAATCTGTTTTTCATTTAAAACAATTCTCCTTTCATTAATCAGCAACTTTGCCATTAATTATCTTTTATATTTTAACATATAAAAAAAGCAACTGTCAATTAGTAAGAAAGTGCTTTTTTGATGTTGTTTATGTATTATTCTGCCGTTGGCTTTCTCCTAACACAATACGCTATAAAATAAAATCGACCCATAGTCAATATGATTACAGGTCGATTTTTATTGTTATATAAATTTTACCTCGGCAACGCGTACGCAATAGCTTTTGCCGTATTCGTAATTTTGGGTTTCGACAAGCAGTTTGCCATCCGTTTCTTTAAAGGGCACGTCTGCACCGTTATCCATCCATTTGATTGACCGCACCTTGCGCGGCAGGTTGTCAAATACGGCCTTGTTTTCTTCACCCGAGATGGCAACAAACTCGCTGCCTGCGGTAAGCACGCCATCAAGAACAAACATATAGGCGGTATTATCGTCGTTAATATCGCGAAGCATAAACTCGCGGCGGTCATCGTAATAAAGAAAAGGTCTGCCGTTATAGATTGCCTTGCCGTAAATATCCATCCAACGGCCAATGCACTCCATAGTTGCTTTTTGCATAATGGGCACCATTCCGTCACCGTCAGGGCCAATATTCAGCAAGAAATTGGCACCAACCTTACGGCACTCGCACAACTCCTGAATTAGTTGTTTTACCGATTTAAAGTTAATATCGTCAGCGGAACCCCAATGGTCGCACAGGGTTTCGCACATCTCGCCTGCAACGTATTTACTTCTGCCCTCTTGATTAACGGGTGCGGGCAATCCCCTTTCATAAGTAACCGAGTCGATTTCGTCAATACCGATTTCGCCGCGATGCTCAAGGCCCGTATTGTTAACGATAATGGCATCGGGCTGATTGCGGCGAATCATAGAGTACAATTCACCCTCTTTCCAATCGTTATCGGGCTTTGACCAGTTGCCGTCAAACCACAAGCCGCCAATTTTGCCGTAGTTGGTGCAAAGCAGCTCAACGCTCTTATAAAGATAGTCAAGGTATGCGTCAAAATCGCTTTCAAACTCATCCTTCCACCAATCAAGCGTGGTGTGATAAAAGAAAGGAGCTATATCGGCCTTGCGACATTCATCAACAAACTCAGCCACCAAATCTCTGCCCGTCGGGGAGTGCATAACGTCAAAGTCGCTCAGCCCCTTGGTATCGTAGAGAGAAAATCCCTCGTGGTGACGGGTGGTGAGGGTGATATATTTGCAGCCCGCATTCTTTGCGGTTTCAACTATACCCTTGATGGCATTGCGGCTGATATTAAACTCATCCTTTAAAGGCAAATATTCCTCTTTGGTGCGTTTGTGGGTAGAAAAGGTCCATTCGCCTGCGTTAAGCTTTGAATAAAGCCCAAAGTGGACGAACATACCAAAGCCAAGCTGTTCAAATGCTTTTATATGCGGTAGCGGAGCCGGAATGCTCATTTTAATCCTCCTCGTAATGCTTATATTTGGGGTGATTTGTATATCAGTATTTTTGATTTTTATATAGTCAAAATGCAATTATCTTAATTCAATTCGTGCCAATTTTGTTTATCGGTTCTTACACAATTAATTTTGAGAAAGAGGTATAACCAAAAACCATCATAATGCATATTTTTATCAATTTCAAGTACTAATCAACATGTTTCTTATTTGGAGAAAATATTATTTCTGTACCCCCTTCACGTTGGGGTTGATTTTAACGGTAAAGAGAATATTGTGCGGCAAGGGCGTCTTCAACAACATCTTCTAAATGCACAAGCATTAACTCTTCTGTATTACAAAGTTCAACAAAAGCAACTGCTTCTTCTCGATCAAAAAACAGGTCGGGATATGATTTTAGCACCCTTCCCTGTTTAGAAACTGCCTCAATTCCGTAAACCGTTAGGTTACTAAACTCTTCATTTTTTATAATGTTTTCGGTTAAAATGAATATGTATTGCATAAAAACCCTCCTTTCAAACGTCTTGGTAACTTTTTAGGTTACTTTCAAGTTACAACTATACCACCGCAGCGGTAACTTGTCAAGCACTTATTTTGTAAATTTTTGTCGAATTTTATCTTGACAGGTTACTTTTTGCTTGTTATACTATAATGGTTATGGTTAGTCGAAACAAACTTGTTTCGACACAAAATCTTTGATTTTGCGGCAAATTTTCTTTGAAAATTTGTCCATATCCATTGCAATGAATGTTGTGCAAAATTAAATCATAGAATTTAATTTTGCTATA
>JAZQSG010000092.1:0-5966 GCA_045630025.1 Acutalibacteraceae bacterium | reverse complement strand
GTCTGCCATGCTTATAAACAATGGCAACAGGCACAACGTCGCAGCCCGTTTGAGATGCCAAATAAACCGCACCCGACTTGGCTCTGCCCGGGCTTGCATCTTCTTTAAGAGTTCGAGTGCCCTCGATAAAAATAACCATTGCTTTATCCTGCTTAAGCTGGTCCTGCGCATACTCAATGGCACTTTTGCCGCCCGTTTCTCTATCAACGGGAAAAGCACCGAAAAAGCTTAATATTCCGCCAATAAATTTATTCTTAAACAGTTCTTTTTTAGCCATATAGGTTTTTTCGCACATTGACACCATGTTAATAGGCACAACGTCAAACCACGAAATATGGTTAGGGCACAAAATAAAGCTTTTACCTTTAGGAAGATTTTCTTTACCAACTGCCTTGCAGGGAAAGAAAACCAAAGACAACAACTTAAATATTGTACAAAGAACGTAATATAGAATTGTTTTTACAACCTTCATAGTTACCCCCGTTAAACCCAAGCAGGGTTTAAAACAAGTTTTTTGCCGCCTTGCAGCAATTAATAGTTAAGACGGATACAGAAAGCGCCGTTATTAAGCACAGCATAATGTATGCTTCTTATTTTGGGCCTTGTGCCGTCTTGTAATTTATCGAAAAGACGATAATTGTCAATAAGTTTTTCAATTTGTACGGTGTTGGGCTGACAGTAAGTCATCTGAAATTCAAGCTCTTTAACCCGTTGAGCGTTAAACTGATTTACAATAACCCTGCTGAACTCGTACTCACTGTTAATTTGGAGCCCCATAACCTTATAATAGTTTTGCTCTTTGCTTGTTGATTCAGGCAAATAGATATTAAAATTGGAGTTAAGCTTTTGCCCACTGTCTTTAACCGCATGCCAGGACTCAAAAATTTCGTGAGTAGCTTTAATCTCATCATAATTAAGATTAAAATAATCGTGAGTATATTCAAGATCACATGCTGATTTATCGTTCCAGGTGGGGTCAATATAAACCCACTCACCCTCTATTTGAGTGATACATATCATATGCATTTCACCCTCTGAACGCACGCGAAGTGCTGCGCAGGGAATGCCAAGATAATTGAGTACCAGTTGTAATGCGCCTGCATAGCCCGCACATACGGCGCGACCCTCTACAATTAAGCCGTATGCAGTCCACGCGTTGGCATAATCGTCGCTTTCGTCAGTTTCAAGCGAGGCGGCGGCATCATCATCGTAATCCGATATATCGCACAGCCAATCGTGAACGGCAAGCTCTATCTCAAAATCGGTCATAGTGGTAATGATGTTTTGGGCTATAAAGGCGTTGATTTGGCCATACATTTTATCAAGGGCTTCGTCACGCTCTTGGGGTGTCATTGTGTAATCGTATTCACCGGTCGATGAATCGACAAAGCTGACGAAGGTGCCGTCATCCCCTTCCGACACGCCGTAAGAGGAAGAAAGCCAAATTATATAGGGGCAGTCATAGGTAAGAGCGTGAAATGCCACGGCTACGTCGTCCGAGGAGCATTTACCCACGTAAAACAGCCCTCTATCCATAAGCATAGCTGCTTCGTACATTTTGTCATAGCACGTCTTTTGCTCATCGGTAAGGTGAGAGTAGCCAAGATATTCGCTGCGCGGCAGGGCCTCAAAGCCGGCAATAGACGTGGGAAATTTATATTCCGAGGCAGAAAACTGTCTGCTTGCAACAACCGTGCTGTTTATGGCGTCTTTTGCACTGTTTACAGCTTCAGTAACCTTGTTAATGAAGGAACAAGAGGTGCTGCAAAGCAATGTAACAACCGACAGACAAACTGCCAATATCTTTTTCAGCAAGTAACTCACCTACTTAGAATTAAATAGAACTGCCTGCAGCATAGCCGGTTGAAAAGGCAATCTGCAGATTAAAACCACCCGTATAACCGTCAACATCAAGCACCTCGCCTGCAAAGTAAAGCCCCTTGCACAGCTTGGATTCCATCGTTTTGGGGTCAATTTGAGAAACGTCAACCCCACCGCGGGTTATTATTGCCTCTTCAACAGGGCGGAATGAGGATAACTGAACCTCAAATTTTTTAAGCACTGAACAAATAGCATTACGCATTTGAACGGTTAATTGGTTGCATTTAGTGTTGGGGTCAACCTGCGCTTTTTCAAGAATTACAGCAGACATTGATGAAGGAACAAGACCGGGCATTATGTTGGAAACGTTTTTGTTAAGGTTTTGCGATATATCTCTTTTTATGCGGGCATCAAGCTTTTCAGCATCAAGAGCCGGCTTTAAATCAATAGAAAGAAGGCAATCGGCAGGGTCGTCAATATGGGCAGAGGCGCTTAAAATGACAGGACCGCTTACACCAAAATGAGTAAAAAGCATCTCACCGAAATCGGTAAAAAGCACCTTGCCGTTTTTAGATAACGAAACCGCAACGTTTTTAAGTGCCAAGCCCGACAGCTGCGAACAAAAAGAATCGTATGACTCCATTGGCACTAACGATGGGGTGGTATTTGTTACGTTATGACCTGCTTCGGCTGCAAATTTATACCCGTCACCGGTTGAACCGGTTAAGGGATAGCTGACGCCACCCGTAGCAACTATAACGGCATCGGCCGAAACCGTTTGACCGTCGTTAAGAGTGACCGACTGCACGGCACCGTCGCAGCTGTTAACCGAAACAACCGACCTTTCAAAGATAAAACGGCACCCTTTGCACCCTTTATACAAGGCGTCAACAATATCGACCGCCTTATCAGAGGTTGGAAAAACTCTGTTGCCACGCTCGGTTTTTAACTCAACACCCAAAGACTCAAAATAATAAATTGTATCTGCCGATGAAAAGCGGTTAAGGCAACTGTAAAGGAAACGGGGGTTGCGGGGAACGTTAGCTATAAACTCTTTTACATCGCAGTTATTGGTAACGTTACAACGGCCCTTACCCGTTATCATAACCTTACGGGCAGGGCGATGATTCTTTTCAATTACAACAACCTCGTTGCCGTTTGATATGGCTGCGTTTGCCGCCATTAATCCTGCGGCACCTGCACCGATAATTACAACCTTCATACCCTACTCCGTACCTTAAACAAAAATAATTAAATACAGATTTATTATAACACAACCGTTTTTTAAATTCAACAAAAAATAATAAGCACCGAATCATCTTCGGTGCTTATTGTAATTATTCTGATTGAGTGCTGTTTGTTTGGCTTGAGACGTTGCTCGATGTGGGCTCGGATTCCTCAGAAGAGGTGGTCACCTGACGGTTAACGTAAAGGATAACGTACTGATGAACACTGATTGAGTTGCCTTGCTCGGGCGAGGTGCCTGTTACAAGGTTGGTACCCATTGCCGACTCGTATTTATCGATTACAACAATGTTGTTATAATTAATGCCAAGCTTTACAAGCTCAATTTTGGCTTGCTCTTCAGACATACCACGTGTTGCAGGAACAACCACGGTAGCACTGCCCAAGCTGATTTTTACCTTAATGGTAGCGTTGCGCTTGATAACGGTGCCCGGCTCTATATCCTGCTTAAGAATGGTGCCTGCAGGGCTGTTGCCGTCGTAGACGTAATCGTCAATAACCAGCTTGAAGTAGGTGCTGGCGTTGGTTTCGGAAAGATATTGACCGTAAATTTTGCCAACCAAATCGGGAGCCGAAATAGTTTCGGGCATTGACTCGGGGTCATCCAGCAAGGAAACTACCGAAGAGGTAGGCATAGATGCGTTTTGACCCGACTCACTGTTGTGGCTCATTGCAGGAAGAATAATCTTTGCAACAGCAAGCCAGCCAAGCAATGCAACGATAATTATGGCAATAATGATTGCAATTATAACTGCGGTCTTTTTGTTGCCGGCAGGTGCTGCTTCCTTTTTAGCGTCGGCAGATACGACCGAAGAAGGAATAAGCACGCCCTTAAGATCATCGATTGTTTGGGTGCGGTCATCGGCAAGAATTGCCAAGCCGTCAGCCATAGCGGTAAGAACGTTACGAGGAATTTCTTGTGCTATTTTAGCAGGAATAATCATTTTGTCGTTGTTTACGCGCTCGGTAGCATCTGCAGGAGGCGAACCAACCAAAATCTTGTAAAGGGTTGCGCAAACGCCGTAAACATCGGTCCAAGTGCCCTGCTTGGTTTCAAAGCCATATTGCTCAATAGCGGCAAAGCCGGGGAAAAGCTGGGCATTCATTGCGGTTGCATCCTTGCGGGCGGTGCGGGCATCGGCAACACAGAAGCCGGTGATGCGAATGCGGCCGTCAACACCTACGATAAGGGTTTCGGGAGAAATTCCGCGGTGAATAAGCCCCTCTTCATGCAAGGAAGAAAGGGTGGTAAGAACGGGCATAAGCAAGGGGCGAATTTGATCCCAAGTAAGAGAGCCGCCGTTTCTTATCAAAAACTCACGCATAGTAATGGTTTTAACGTATTCGGTTACGTAATATGCAGTGTTATTACCCTCGAAAATATCGGTTACGGGGAAAAGTGAAGGAAGATCGCTGCATCTTGCAAGGCAACGGGCAATATCCAAAAACTCACCCAAATGGCGGTTATATTCAAACTCTTTACCGAGAAGAATTTGAACGGTTGCTCGGTCGGCTGCTCTATCGCAAAATGCCTCGGGGAAATATTCGCGTACACGTACGGGCTTGTTTTCTGCTGTATCCCATGAAAGGTATGTAATGCCCTCGCAGTTAGACTCAATTACGCCGCCGATAAGATAACGGCCGTCGAGCAAGGTTCTGATGGGCATAACGGATACGGATTGGGGGGCAGATTCATCAAATCCGCAACGGGGGCATACGGTTGCTTCGCCTTTATCGTTCATACAACCCATGCAAAGTCTGCTAAAATCAGACATTAAAGTCACATCCTATTTGTATAATTTTGCATGCACCTGCCGTGGTTAAACGGCAGGTGCTGATTTTAAACATTATAGTTTAAGCTTAAAGCTCACCAAGGCCAATGCAATAATAAGCCAGGGTTAAATAGTCGGCGGCAGTAATCTTATTATCTGCGGAGCCGTTAACGTTTGCGGCTACAAGCTGTTTGGA
Source organism: Acutalibacteraceae bacterium (assembly GCA_045630025.1). GTDB lineage: Bacteria > Bacillota > Clostridia > Oscillospirales > Acutalibacteraceae > RGIG2206. Next base: position 932 of record JAZQSG010000092.1, on the reverse strand, counting down.
CTTAAACTTAACAACGCCAATCAAATGCTGCTGAAGAAGAAGAACGTCTGCAGAGTTGATGCTGCCATCGAAGTTGATATCGCCAACGGTTATAGTTTCGGGCTCTTCAACAATGGTTCCGTCCTCAACTGCTGCAAAATACCTGTCGGCATTTACCAAGTTGCGGATAGAGTGAACGTCATCAATAGCAAAAACATCCATTGTATCGTATGCATACCAAAGAGCTTCAACCTCGGACTTGTCGGCATAGGTTACTTCATCGTAAGACATTACGATGTGGTCGAGCATTGTTGCAACATCGAACAAGCCGTAGTTGTAGGTGGGCTTCTCAACAACGTTGAACTCTACAAGCAAATAGGTAGAGTAGGACGAAGACCAGCTCTTATGATAAACCTTATAGTTACCGACCTTAAGATTGGTCAAACGGTTTTCACCGTTAACGGGCTGGAAGGAGGCCGACTCGGAACCGTCGTTGTACTTGTAAACAACGTTGTAAAGTGTTGAAAAGTAATAGCCGTTGGGGGCGTAACCGTTACAGCCCTTGAGGCCTGCAATATAAACCTCATCGCCTGCGTAAATTACGGTGCCTGCGGGGAAGGTGACGTATTCGCCTTCAACACCATCCTTGTAGTTCTTTTTGTGGGTGCCCACTACAAGATCATTATCAGCCAGCTCGTTAAACGCTTCCATAGCGTCAATAAGAGCAAGCTCTTTTTCGAGGAAGGTTGAATAGTTGCCGATTTCGCCGCGATCATCGTAAAGAGTGATCTTTGCTCTGATAAGGTTAATCTTATCAACGTAATCAAGGTCGATATTTTGAATCTGCTTATTATATTCAGAAGCGTTATTGGGTGTAAAATTAACGGAAGGAAGTGCTGCTATATCAGAATTGATTTCTTCTGCGGAAAGAGCTGCCTTAAGTCTTGAAAACT
>JAZQSG010000091.1:0-8536 GCA_045630025.1 Acutalibacteraceae bacterium | reverse complement strand
CAGTAGCATAAACCTGCTACCCGATAAATCTATTTTACTACAATAAATGTGGTTGTAAATAGTTTTTTATGCCATAGTTTCAAGCATTTTAAGATTTACCTCATATTTGCAAGGATTGCCTGCAATAAAGGCCTCGTATTCCTTAAGCATATATTCAGCCATACGGCCAACCTCGTTGCCCGAGCTGCCTGCAATGTGTGGGGTAAGAATGCAGTTGTCAAGGCAATACAGCTCGCAGCCCTCTACGGGCGGCTCGGGATGTGTAACGTCTAATATGGCAAAAACGTCGGGTCGTTTTTTCAAAAAGCTTATAAGGTCGGCTTCAACTACCTGAGCGCCGCGACCGGTGTTTAAAAAGGTAGCGTTGGGCAGCATTTTTTCAAACAAAGCACCGTTCAGCATACCCTGAGTTTGCTCGTTGTTGGCAAGATGGTTTGATACCACCTGACACTCTGCAAACAAGGTGTCAAGCCCCACCTTTTCAACGCCAAGCTCTTTGGCTGCTTGGTCGGGCAGGAAGGGGTCAAACACCATAACGTCAATATTATAGCTTTTCAGCATTTTAATAACCAGCTTGCCTATCATACCCGCGCCGATTATACCCACCTTAACCTTGTAGTTGCCGGGGAATTTTTTTGATTCGGAGTTGGCTACATCTCGTTGGGTATATCTCATGGTTTTGAAAAAGCCCTTGTTGGCCAAAACAATCTGTGCCACGGTATATTCGGCAACGGGCACCGCGTTGGCGGCCCAAGCAGAAAACACCCTTACACCGCACTCCAAAAAGGGACGGGCAAAATACTGCACGCTGCCCGCGGCATAAAAAACGGCCTTCAGATTAGGCAAATAAGCCCTTATTTCATCTGCGCTCAGCTCGCTCATGCCCCAGGTAGAGAAAATATATTCGGTATCCTTAAAAAGTTGAGGATTTTCCATTATATATTCACGGTTATAAAAGATTTCATCCGAGCCGTATACCCGTTTAATATCGGTTTTGTGCTCGCAAACAAATATCTTTTTCATGGCTGTTCAACTCCTGCAATTATTTTAAGTGCCGTCGCTTCGGTGCTCAACGATTCAATGCGGTTATCGGGCATAAATTCCAGCAACAGAGTTTTGTTATCACCAAAGCAGCTTAAATATTTTTTCCAAATTTCAATGCCGCCCTCCAGGGGATATTTATCGTCGCCTGCCCAATTAAAGACGTGCAAATGCTCGGTATACTCTTTAAGCAGCAAGGCGTAGCTTATATTTTCATCTTGGGTGCGATATTGATTGGGCTGCCAATACATTTTAAAGTGCTTTGAATTAACCGCCTGCATCAGTTCAAGGGCTGCCTCTTTGGTGTTGGTGTAGGTGTTGTTGTGACACTCCATACATAAAACGGCACCCTCTGCCTCTGCAATTTCAGCCGCTTGCCTGCATTGGCAAAAAAGCGCTGCTTTTTCATCTGCAGAGTAGTCTTGACTGTTTTTATCGCCGCACCACAAGCGAAGGATGCTCGTACCCAATTCTTTGGCAGCAGCTATATAGCATTTTATTTCGGCAAGGTCGTTTACACCCAACCTAAAATAGGTGCCGTAGGATGAGCATATAACACCGTATTCGTTTTGCAACCGTGCAATTTTTTTAAGGTTTTCGGTGTCGTTGCAAGGGGCGTGCACGTCGCTGCCCCATTCAATATAGCCAAGCCCGCACTCTTTCATGGCTTTAAGTATTTCTTCGGCAGAGTGCTTTCTGAAAGAAATTGAAACCAAACCCAAATTAAAGCTCATTTGCTGTAACCACCTTAATAGACGTTTTTATTTTCTCTGTAAGTGCGCCACACGTTTTCAAAAAAGTCATCGCTGTCGGGAAGGGGGCGCACGGGGCGCATTTCACACCTAAAGCCATCGTCGGCAAGATAAACCTCTTGAATTTTTGATTTATCCAAAACATCCTCGTTCACCATTGCGGTCAGCACGGCGCATTGGGTAACCAAAATATCGCGCAGTTTGTAATACAGAAAGATTCTGTTGCGGCTTGAGGGGGTAATTCCTTGGGCAGCTGCCAAATCCTTTTTGGTATCCTCAAGGGCCGTTGCAATTTTTTCTTTATCTCGCACGGCGGCAGCAAAGTCGCTCATTCTTCTTTGAGCGGCGGCAATTTTTTGCCCAAGACGGTCGTCACCCTTGGCCACCTTTACAATGGCTTTTGCGGCAGCAAGTGCAATTTCCGCAAAGCTCTTGCTTGTAATGGTGGGGTTGGGGTTTTGCGCAATATACTGAGCGGCCCTTAAACTGCCAACCTGGCCTGCGTTAAGGGCAGAACCGCCGGGGCGGCTGATGCCGTGAGTGCCTGCACATTCACCTGCGGCAAAAAGCCCCGTTACCGAGGTCTGCCACCACATATCAACGGCAATACCGCCGTTGTTGTGCTGTGCACAAAGGGCAATTTCAAGATATTGTTTGGCAATATCCACACCCTTGCCGCTGTAAAGCTCAATAGCAGGGGCGTTCATTTTTGCAAGGCGCTGAATGGGTGTGCCAAAGGTTGCCTCTGCCTTTTCAAGGTAATCCCTTGCCTCGTCAGAAAGCTTGCTGTAATCAATGCTTTCAAGCCCAAAAGGATTTTTGGTATAGTCAAGAAAAACCCTGCGGCCCTTGTTTACACACTCGTTGTAAACTATCATATCAATCTGTGACGAACCGTTTTTGGCTTTTTTGGGGTCAAAGGGCCACTGATATCCTTTTAAAAATACAAGATTTAACGCCTCGTATATATCCTCAAAATAATCGGCAAGAAACTCAAATTCGTTGCCCTCGCCGTCAATGGCTACAAAGCGGGGAAGCACCTGCATATAGGTGCCCGAAACGTTCCATCTTGGCGACGTAGATGCCAATCCGTATTGCCACATGGTAAGGTTTTGCCCTTTGGCACCTGCTAAAAGAGCAAGACCCGACGAGCCGGTATGGCAGGTGGGATAAACGCTGTCGGCATAAATTCCCGCAGGGCCGCCCGTGGCCATAATTACGTTGCCGCATTTGAAAGCAACAGGGGAGCCGTCACCCACCGAAATGCACAGCAGTCCGCAAACTGCACCCTCGCTTTTAAGAATTTCTATTGCAAGATAGTCGTTATAAATTTTAACGCCCAGCTGAGCCGCCTTTTTCTGCAGCGCTTCGGTCATAAATTTAGAGGTAAGAGGGCCGGCAGAGGTGGCGCGGGCGTAGGGGTCGTGGTCGGTTTTGTAGCCCACGTATTCGCCGTAACGGTTAACGGGAAACTCAACGCCAAGCTCACACAAATTCATAAACGAGCGCACCGAAAGTGCCGCCTCGCACAAGGCGTTGTCACCGTCTACACAACCGCCCGCAAAAAGATTTTCGGCCATTTTGCGAACGCTGTCGGGGCTTTCACCGCCAAGCCCAAGCTTATAATAGGTCTGCTTGTCGCTGCCTGTGTTGCGTGACGTGCCGCAGTTAACGCCTTCGGTAACTATGGCAACGCTTTTGCCCATTTCTTTAAGTCGGCAGGCGGCGTTATATCCTGCCGCTCCCGTGCCTATAACAATAGTATCTACGTTATAAATAGTCATTACAGTCTCCTGATATGAAATCCGCCGTCAACGTCTAACGATTGACCGGTCACATAGGGTAAAGCACCGCTGCAAAGAGCCCAAACGGCGTCGGCAATATCTTCGGGCTGACCCCACCTTTTAATGGGCAACAGACCGCCGTAGATAAGGGCGTCGTATTTTGCCTTAACCTTGTCGGTCATACCTGTTGCAATAATACCGGGTCTGATTTCGTTAACGGTTATGCCAAACTCGGCAAGGCGATCGGCAAACAGCTTGGTAATCATGGTAACGCCTGCCTTTGAAATGCAGTACTCACCACGAGAAACCGAGCTTGTATAGCCCGACATTGATGAAATGTTAACTATGCTGCCACACTTGCTTTCAACCATTTTGTTAGCCACCAACTGGGTAAGAAAAAGGGTGCCCTTGGTGTTTACGTTCATAACAAAATCGTAGCTTTCCTCGGTCATTTCAAGAATATCGTTGCGCACCTTTGGGGCAACGCCTGCCACGTTAACAAGAATGTCGATTTTACCGTATTTTTCAATCGCGAGGTTTACATAACTCTTGCGAGATTCATCCTTGCTGAGGTCGCCTTGAAAATAGATAAACTCGCCCTCCAAATCTTGGGGCATCTTAGGCGCAACGTCCATACCAACAACGGCAACACCGTTGGCTAAAAGTTTTTTTGCGGTGGCAAGACCAATGCCCCCTGCAACACCTGTAACCAATGCGATTTTCATTTTAAACTCTCCTCAAACTGATGGAAATCTTTGCCTTGTCATCAGCTTTATAAATAAATTTAATTCTGTTCATTTTGTCGGTGTTCCAGTTGTTTGTTAGGGTAGTATCACCTTCAAAATCTGCGTAGTCAAGCATTATTTCACAAGGCGTAGCGGATGAAAGACGGAATTTTCCGTCAATTATTGCACAGCCGTCCTCAACCTTAACGTCAAAGGGCGTGACAAAATGCTCGGCGACGGTATTGGTTGCGTTTTCAAACACAAAGCTGTCGGTTAAGATGATGCCCTCGTCATCGGGCGTGATAACTCTGTTGACAGATTTCAAACCTGCGTCCTTGTCATAAGCACCCTCGAAATCAATGCTTGCGGCTTTACCGTCAACAGAGAAGCTGTTGCATTTGAATTCTGCGCCAAATGGCTCCTCACAGCCGTTGACGGTGGGCAAGTTGTGCCAACCTGCCTGCATAGTCCAAATTTCGTAGCGGTGTTCAGAAAAGGTCTTTTTGGTATAAACACCGCAACCGGGGTCAACGAGTACGGGATTGTTGTCATAAAAAGCTAAAAAACTGCCAACGTCATTGTGATTGTGGCTTTCATTGTTAAATCCGCCCTTTGCGGCATAAAACCACTTGCCGTTTCTTATGTAGCAGTTTTGCAAATGGGGCAATACGCACACGTCGTCAGGATTAAATCTCTCGTCGGCCAAATTTTGCATATCTTTGGCATAAATTATGGAATACAAACAGCGCATTACCTGACTTGTATTTAAAACAGTGCCGCTTTTGTTTCTCGCTTTGGTAAAGGTGAAAAAGCTTTCATCTCCCGTGCGCAGGCCACACATATATGCCAAAATCGGCACAGCCGCCGAGGTCACCTTAGCGCTACCGTCGGCAAAGTTAACAACCCAATCACCGCCAATGTAGGGACGGTAAATGAATTTTAAAATGTTTTTCAGCTTTTTATCATCGAATACGTTTATAGTGCCCTTCGTTGCAACGTATATATGGTTGCAAAACTCAAGCAACTTACCGCCTGCATGCAACCAATAACCATAACCCTCGTCACATCCGCCGTCGGTGGGCAGAACGTTATAGTAATGCTCAATTTCGGTAAACAACTTTTTAAGGGCGGCATCAAGAACGGGACGCTCAACCTCCATCAGCAGATAGGTGGCAAGCAGGTTTGACAATACCCACGGATTCCAGTTGTTAGGCTTGTGGTTACTGTTATATCCGCGCCACCAATAGTCGGTGCGCACAAGATAGGTGTCAAGTATACGCTCCTTGATATTCCTTTTCATAATCACCAAAATTTCGGGGCAAAACTCCTTAAGCTCATCGTACAAGCCGTAATAAATGGCCGCCAGCAATGCCGCCGTTTCGGCAGAAAACAGCTCAATATGCTTGGGGAATCCCATAGGGATGTTTTGACCCTCAACTGCAGGGTGAGCCGAAAGGGTCCACGCCATTTCTTCACAGGTCAAATAAATACCGTCTACAATGTCGGGTATGAATCGGCCCTTATACTCCAACACCTCGCCGTAAAAAAGAGCGGCTAAAGCGTTGCGACGTCCAAAATACGGCACCTCTTGAGCCTTGCGGTTGCCCTCTTTAATAAAGGCCATATAGTGACTCGCCCTTACCAAAGGCCACTCGTAGCCAAGCAATTCTTCGGCTTTTTTGACCACGTCCTCGTTGTATTTTGAATTCCAAAACTCGCGGTCTTTTGCTTTGGGGAAAAGGGGAGCACTAAAATCCACAGACTTAAATTTTTGTTTGTCAGACCATTCAAAAAACATAATCATTTACCTCCGCAAAATTCTTTATAAATAGGTGCATAAACTTCACTATCTCTGATAACGCAACCGGGCGTACCACCCGGCTTTCTCATAATTTCGGTGCATTTTGAGCAGCAAATACAAATTTTACTTTTGTCCAGCTCGCCCTTTTCAGTAATATCCCTCGCAAAATCCGGATAGGCAAAAATTGTTCTGCCAAAACCTGCAAAGTCAAACTTGTTGTCTTTAATATAGGCGGCGGCAACGTTGGGCGCTGCAACGCCAAGGTATGAAAGAGCAGAGCTTATAACGGCCATATCGGGAATCAAAGCTTTTAGCTTTGCGGTGCCTTCAAGCACACGTTTAACTCCCTCAAGGGGATGCTCCTCAGCGGTATATCCACCCAAAGCAAAGGGGCGGTTAACGTGAGGGTTAAAATAGGGGTTGCCCATGGTAACGTTTATAATTCGCATACCGTAGTTATAAAGCTGTTCAATAAGCCATTGGGGCTCGGTGGGGTCAAAATCAAGGGATCCGTCGCTTTTAACTCCAAAGCCGTAGGGGAAGGGGAATCCGTCGTAAACGTTAAGTCGGGTAGAAACCGTAAAATCCTTTGAGCAGCTTTGCATAGCGCCCAAAACGCTTTCACGGAGCAATCTGGTTCTGTTTTCAAGGGAGCCGCCGTAGCGACCCTCACGGTTATAGGCCGATAAAAGCTCGCTGTTAAGATAGCGGTGGCAGCATTTTATATCAACACCGTCAAAGCCGGCCTTTTCGGCAAGCAAGGCCCCGTTAACTAACGCTTCGCCAACACGGTCAAGGTAATCGTCGGTAACAATTCTGTCGGCAGAAATGGGGCTGTCCTTTTCAAAAACAGGGTTATTGTAAGCAATCAAAGGGGCGGGTAAGCCGTTGGGCTTCGAATATCTGCCCGAATGGGTTGCTTGCATAAAAATCAGCGGCTCAAAACCGTTGCTCTTAAAGGCGGTGCTTTTAATATCTTCAACCTGCCTTTTAAAGGCGTCAAGGTTTGAAGAGTTTATGTATAATTGGCGAGGGTTGGCTCTTGCCTCGGGCATAACGGCGGTGGCCTCAAACCAAATTATGCCTGCGCCGCCCCTTGCAAAGCGGTCATATCTGCGCTTGGTCAGCAGGTCTGGGCATCCGTCGGCCGTTCCGTCACAGCCCTCCATAGCTTGGCAGGCAAGGCGGTTGGGCACGGTTTTGTTTGCCACCGACAAGGGCTGCGCCAATATTTCAACGTCGTCACTAAAGGGCAAATCGGTGCCCAGTTGTTGGTTTTGTTGATGAAAATCATAAAAAGAAGAATAGACCTTGCGAGTCACGTTATCACTCCTTTTGTTACTTTAACTACATTGTAAACCTTTGCAATAGTTTATACAATATATTTTTTGCTGATTTATATGTAAATCTTGCAAAATAACAACAAATAAGTTATAATTTTTTACAAAGAGGTGAAGGGTATGGAAAATTTGGTTTTAAGGGCGTATTTTTCAGATAATGCAATGAAAAAGCACTCTCATTATCACGACTGTCATCAAATAATATTTGTAATGGGCGGCGAGGCGGAATTTTGTGTAAATGAGGCAAAATACCGCGCCAAGGCAGGCAGTCTTTTGCTTTTCAGCAGATATGAAAACCACTCGGTAACCATACAGTCAAAGGAATATACCCGATACGTTTTGCACATTAACCCGGGCGCAGATTCAACGCAAAACAAAATATATTCAATTTTCAGCAACCGCCCCGTTGGCTTTGATAATCTTTTTGACCTGTCAGACAGTAAAGACGAATTTCAATGGATTTTTAACCGAATAACCCAAGAGTTTGACTCAAAAGCCAAAATGAGAGACGAACTGCTGCAACTGCTTGTTGACCAGCTTTTGATTATGCTCAGCCGCCGACTGCCTGACGGAGTTTTTGAGTTTGACGACGGCATATTTGCAACGGTGTCAGATATTCAGCGGCGCTTTGAAAAGGAATATTACAAGCAATATTCTCTTGAGGGCTTGGCGGGGCAATACAGCATAAGCCCCTCAACTTTGTCTCACCGCTTTAAAAGCATCACGGGTACGTCGGTTATGGATTATCTGCAATCCTGCCGCATTGTTACGGCAAAAAAATTACTTGCTAAAACCTCAATGAGCATAGGGCGCATTGTTGAGCAGTGCGGATTTTCAGATAACAGCAATTTCAGCCGCACCTTTAAAAATCTGTGCGGCGTATCTCCCACGGCCTTCAGAAATAAATATAAATAGGCAAAACACTTGCTGTTCATAGATTTGATTGCTATACTTATAATGATTGTTGTTTGTCGAAACGCTTGAAAGCGCTTCGACAAGCCACTTTTTAAGCGGATATAGCAAAATTAAATTCTATGATTTAATTTTGCACAACATTCATTGCAATGGATATGGACAAATTTTCAAAGAAAAT
>JAZQSG010000090.1:0-1602 GCA_045630025.1 Acutalibacteraceae bacterium | reverse complement strand
TCTATTTTTTAGGGCGCGCATATAGGGTTCAGTGGGGCAGACCTATGTTGGCATTCTTGGTGAAGGATAGTGCTTTTCGGGTCGGGCTGTTTGAGACTCCAACCACCTCCACACTTATCTCCACGGCTTGGAGCCTCAAACAGCCCTCATTGTGGCATTCTTGGTGAAGGTAAGTGCTTTTCGGGTCGCCCTGCCCCACTTCGGGTTAGTGCAGCACGGCTCTATTTTTTAGGGCGCGCATATAGGGTTCAGTGGGGCAGACCTATGTTGGCATTCTTGGTGAAGGATAGTGCTTTTCGGGTCGGGCTGTTTGAGACTCCAACCACCTCCACTCTTACCTCCACGGCTTGGAGCCTCAAACAGCCCTCATTGTGGCATTCTTGGTGAAGGTAAGTGATTTTCGGGTCGCCCAGCCCCACTTCGGGTTAGTGCAGCACGGCTCTATTTTTGTCAACACGCGCAAGATAAAAACCCCAAGTGATTTCAGAAGCTTCAAGCGAGACCCACACTGACTGTTCTCAGTGGTGGCGACACCCTTAGCAGGGAGTCGCCCTCCAAGCTTTTTCAGAAGCTTCAAGCGAGAACCCGGGCTGGCTAACTTTGGGTACGTATCTTCTTGTAAGATACTTATTGAGTGCATAGTTAACCGAGAAATTTGGGTACGTATCTTCTTGTAAGATACTTATTGAGTGCTTTTTTTATTAAAGCCTATCGGGGTGCTGCGTCAAAGCCTATCGGGGTGCTGCGTCAAAGCCTATCGGGGTGCTGCGTCAAAGCCTATCGGGGTGCTGCGTCAAAGCCTATCGGGGTGCTGCGTCAAAGCCTATCGGGGTGCTGCATCAAATGTCAAGGGAAAAGGTCAACGAAAGAACGAAGTTCACGTGTTTAGTTCAAGGTTTTTGGGTCAACATTCTGTGGGTCATAATTATAACATAATCTCAATTATTTTTCTGCTAAAAATAATTGAAGATTATGTTAAATTATTGTGTATCAACATTAAACGAACGAAATGGGGCATTCTGCTGAATATCTTGATACGGTAAAATACAATAGGGGATTTGTAGTTTCGGTTAATGTGTTGTTTTTCGGTTCAATGCAAGCCGTATCGCGCGGAGAACCCAATAAGGTCAGCAGTTTTTCATTGGGGTTAGTGATAAAGGGTCGCTCGCCCAACCGCTCCGTGTTGCTTTCCCAAGCAATGCTCCGCTTTTCGGCTCGCTCATAAAAAAGCGGTGGTCGCCCGGCTCTCTCCGTGCCGCCTACCTGCCCGCATACCTACCCAAGCGGCTCTCCGTTGCGCCCGGCTCCCATCTTTGTTTTAACGCCCCCCTTCGGGCAAGGCACTGCGCCGCATGGCGGCTTGGCGGGCGGCTCCAAGCGGTGCTACGCATCTTTTTTTAATTCCAAGCGGTGCGCTTGTCGCGCAACTTTATTTTAATGCCGCCCTCACCCGGGCAAGCCTTCGCGGCGCTGCCGCTTCGGCGGCAACCTCGTGACGCGCTACGCCTCCACTCCGCTTCGCTCCGTTCCGCATTTCAGTATCCTTGCCCCCACGCACTGGCCCTGACCCCCGCCCCAGCCCCCCTCCCCCCCCGCCTACCC
>JAZQSG010000089.1:0-5888 GCA_045630025.1 Acutalibacteraceae bacterium | reverse complement strand
GTCTGTTTCCATAGCAGTAAGCTGTTCAAGTCTCTTGATTCTCTTTTTGATAGTGTTGAAGTTGGTGAGCATGCCGCCGAGCCATCTTGCGTTGACATAAGGCATTTCACAGCGGATTGCTTCTTCCTTAATGGAATCCATTGCCTGCTTTTTGGTACCGACGAAAAGAACATCGCCGCCATTTGGAGAGAGTTCACGAACATACATATAAGCATCTTCCAGCTTTTTGACCGTTTTCTGAAGGTCGATGATGTAGATACCGTTACGTTCGGTGTAGATGTAGGTTGCCATCTTGGGGTTCCAGCGTCTGGTCTGGTGACCGAAATGGACGCCTGCTTCGAGAAGCTGTTTCATAGATACTACTGACATGACAAATATCCTCCTTTTAGTTTTTCCTCCGTTACGAATCAGCCCGTACGCCCACCGAAATAAACCGGCACCGGGGCACAGTCTCGCAACGTGTGTATTTTGTCACCAGAGGATTATACCACACTTATTTTGATTTTGCAAGTACTTTTTTAGATTTTTTATCTTGCTTTTGTACCAAAAAAGCCCTTGCTTCGGTGAGGTATATGGGCACAATTTACCAACACGGTGTCCTCCCCTATTACCTCGATATCCGACCAAGGTATGGTTAAATCTTCATCGCGACCTATAACGCCCAGCAGCCGCGGACGGCCGTAAACCACTATTGCGGTAACCTTTGCGGTTTCTGTATCAAACTCAACGTCACCCACCGGACCGAGCAAGCTGCCGTCGCGCACACAAACAACCTCTTTATTTTTTAAATCAATAATTCTGCAATTCATAAACAAATCCCCCCTGCAAATTATATGCAGAAGGGATTTACGATAGTTATTTATCTCTGAATTTGCTGCTGCGTACGGGATGACGAAGCTTGCGCAACGCCTTTGCTTCTATCTGACGGATACGCTCACGGGTAACCTGGAACTGTTCGCCAACCTGCTCAAGGGTATGGCAACGGCCGTCAACAAGACCGAAACGCAAACGAATAACCTGCTCTTCGCGGGGGGTGAGGGTTTTAAGAACGTTGTCGATATCTTCGTTGGTTATGGTTTTAAGTGCAGCGTCGTCAGGTGCCAAAGCATCCTCATCGCGAATAAAATCCATCAATCGGCTATCTTCCTCGGGGCCGATAGGAGTTTCCATAGAAACGGTTTCTTGAGCTACACGCATAATTTCGCGAACACGCTCAACGGGCAAATCCATTGCCTGGGCAATCTGCTCTTCGGAGGGTTCGCTGCCGTTTTCGTGAAGAAGCTGACTTTGAACCTTTTTGAGACGGTTGATGGTTTCTACCATATGAACGGGGATACGAATTGTACGGGCCTGATCAGCAATTGCTCTGGTTATGGCCTGGCGAATCCACCATGTGGCATAAGTAGAAAATTTGAAGCCCTTGGTGTGGTCAAACTTTTCAACTGCTTTAATAAGGCCTACGTTACCCTCTTGAATAAGATCAAGGAAATGCATTCCTCTGCCCACGTAGCGCTTTGCGATGCTGACAACCAATCGAAGGTTGGCCTCGGTCAAACGCTTTTTGGCGTTTTGATCGCCATCGATAATGCGGGTTGCCAAGCTTACCTCTTCATCGGGTGAAAGAAGGGGCACGCGACCGATTTCTTTAAGATAAAGCTTAACGGGGTCGTCAAGAGAAACGCTGTCGATATTAAGAGCATCCTCTAAATCTTCTGCTTCTGCCTCTTCCATCTCAAGATCTTCGGCAGTGGGCTCATCAGCCATCACGTCAATATCAAGGTCAAGCACGGGAGAATCGTCATCCATATCGCTGATGCCAAGGTGGGCACTGGCTTTATCAATGTCAAATTCGTCTTTAGTATAATCCAAATCGTCTTTCATGTTTACTACTCTCCAATCTTTGGTTTACCCATTCTTTTTATATTTTCCGCCCATTCATCATCACTCATTGACGATGGGTCTTGAAGGACGGTTTTTGCCCTTTCTTCTCGCATTACGGCAATGCTGTCTTTCAGTTGCTTTTCGGCAACGTCTCCGCTTGCCCTGCGATTAAACATCATTACGATTTCGCCCATTTCGTCAGGGGCAAAATCTGCACTGAACAATCCAAAATCGGGTTGAGACCCCGATTGAATTACCATAGCCAGGCGTTCAAAAATTCTGCGGTTAAAATCGGTAACAAAATCTTCTGCTTTGAGCCCGCACTCTCTGAAAAACTCGGGATGGTTGTAAATAACGCTAAGCGCCGTTTCTTCAGCTACACAGGCACGCTTACGCTGTGTTTTTTGAGGATTGGCCGATTTTATATCACTTTGACCGCTGATAATTTTGGCTGCCCGCCGTTTTTCGGCGGCACGGGTATTTGTTTTTAATGCATAGTCTACCGACTGCTTAAAGACCCGCAAAGGTATATCAAACCTTTCAGCAATTTGGCTTGAATAAATCTCTCGCGCTATGGGGTCATCTACTCTTGAGAGTATCGACGCTGCGACCCTTAAATATTCAAGCTTACCATTATCGGAAGCCAGGTTATGATTGTTCTCTTCGCTTTTAAGCTTGTACTCTATTTCGTTGCCTGCATCGTTAACAAGGTTTGCAAAAACTGCTGCACCGTGCTTTCGAATAAACTCATCAGGGTCTTTTTCATCAGGCAAACGAACAACGCGCACCTTCATACCGGTTTTACCCAAAATCTCTATGGTGCGGTTGGTGGATTTTTCACCTGCAGCATCAGAATCCATAACAACAACAATCTCTTCAGTATAACGCGAGAGCAGCTTTGCTTGGTCATCGGTAAAGGAGGTTCCGCACGCTGCCACGGCATTATCAAAGCCGGCTTGGTGCATTGCAATAACGTCCATATATCCCTCGCAAAGAATAATCTCTTTATGCTTTGAGTTTTTTGCAAAGTTAAGTGCAAAAGCGTTGTTGGTTTTTTTGTAAACGGGAGTATCTGAAGTATTGATGTATTTAGCGGAGGATTCATCGCCCGGCAGCTTTCTGCCGCCAAAAGCGATAACGTTGCCTCTTAGATCTATAATCGGGAACATTACTCGGCGGCTGAATCTATCAAAATATCCGTTGCCGCTTTTGCGCTTTACAATAAGGTTGGCCTGCAGCATTATATCTTCGCTAAAGCCCTCTTTTTTTAGGTGCTTGTACAGCGCATCCCACGAATCGGGGGCGTAGCCCAAGCCAAAGTGGCGTATAGTTGATGCCGAAAGCTTTCGGGTTTGAGCAAAGTATTCAATACCCCGCTTATCGGTTTCGTCAAACAGTTTTGTGTGAAAAAACCTTGCAGCAGCGCGGTTTACCTCGTAAATTTTAAGGCGCAGCTTTTGCATTGAATCGTCGTACCCGTCGGTAGGCATTTGCAAGCCCGCACGATCGGCCAACGTACGAACCGCCTCCATATAATCGAGGTTTTCAATTCGCATTACAAAATTTACAACGTCACCGCCTGCACCGCAACCAAAGCAATAAAAAGAATTGGTTTGTGTATACACGGTAAAAGAGCCGGTCTTTTCGTTATGAAATGGGCACAGGCCAACAAGGGTGTTGCCCCTTCTGCGCAATGAAACATACTGCGAAATGACCGATTCAACCTCATTTCTTGCAGTTAACTCAGTTATAAATGACTCGTTAAGTCGCACTATGTTTCACCTCTTTTTTTATAAAATTAATATTCCCAGCTGTGGGGAACGAACAAATCTGTAAAGGTTAGGGTTGCATATCGGTCAGTCATACCCGCAATATGGTCGATGGCTGCCCTTTCAACACCTTCACGCTCTTTTATAGCGTTATATTCAGGGGGAAGTTTATTTGAGTTGCGAACATAGTAGCTGAACAACCAGCGAATCATATCGGCAACCTTATATTCTTCACTTTTAGCAATTGGGTTTGTATAAACGCTGTCGAACAAAAATTTATGAAGCTTGTCGTATTTTTCAAAAAAATCCGGCTCCATTGCGATATCGTCTTTACTGGCACGCAAAACGGAATTAACCAAAGTATCAATTCTTTCGCTTTTTGAAAAGCCAAGCTTTTGACGAATATCGAGCGGAATATCCTCTTCACTTAATATACCTGCGCGAACGGCATCATCTATATCGTGATTTATGTAGGCAATTCTGTCGGCCATACGAACGATTCGGCCCTCAAGCGTAAAGGCCTGCTCGCCAGAGGTGTGGCGCTCAACACCGTTAAGCACCTCGGCCGTTAAATTAAGACCCACGCCCTCTTTTTCGATAAACTCAACCACTCTGACACTTTGTTCGTAGTGCTTAAAGCCCGTTTCCGAGCAGTCGTTCAAAGCACGTTCACCCGCGTGACCAAACGGCGTATGCCCTAAATCGTGGGCAAGGGCTATTGCCTCGGTTAAATCTTCATTAAGAGCAAGTGCTCTTGCTATTGTGCGGGCAATTTGGGCAACCTCAAGGGTGTGAGTAAGTCTTGTTCGGTAATGGTCACCTTCAGGTGAAAGGAAAACCTGGGTTTTATGCTTAAGGCGACGAAAAGCCTTGCAATGAATTATGCGGTCTCTGTCTCGCTGAAAGCAAGTGCGCAAATCGCACTCGGATTCAGCAACCTTGCGGCCCTTAGAGCTATCTGAAAAAGCGGCCGCAGAGCATAACGCCGCCCGTTCTGCCGCTTCTATTCGTTCACGCACATTGCTCACAATCGTACACCTCGTTAAACATTTTTGCCTTCTGTATATATTATTCGACAAAAGATGCAAACACCCTTTAATTTTTTTACAAATCTTGCTGTTTGTATCTTACAAGCATTATTTCTGCAGAGCACTTTCCGCCTGTAGCATCGGTTACGGCACTGCATAAATGGCCGTACTGCTCACACTTTATGCAAAAGTGTATTTCGACCGCGTCGGTAAACATTGGATTTATATCCATAGCACCCTTTGATGCAAGCATAGAATTAAGCTTGCCGTACAAGTGGTAATCGCACTTTATCACACAGTCATAAACAGGAACCATTGCTATTCTGCCTGCCGCTTTAACAGCAAGCGAGGCACTGTGAGAATAGGCGCGCACCAATCCTCCACCGCCAAGCAAAATTCCGCCAAAATAACGGGTTGTTACCACGCACACGTCTGTTGTATCGGATTTTACAATGGCATCCAGTGTGGGAATGCCTGCCGTTCCCTGGGGCTCTGAATCGTCAGAATATCTGCGAACGTTTCCGTCGCGCAAGGAATAGGCGTAAACGTTGTGAGTTGCATCCCAATATTTTGAACGGCGTGAATTAATAAAATCGATTGCCTCTTGCTCGTTGGTAACAGGTATTGCGGCACAAATAAACCTTGACCGCTTTTCTATATATTCATCTTCGCCAAACTGTTTAACCGTTTGATATGCTTTAAGCTCCATTATACCGCCCCCTTTTGCTAAATAGGAAAAGTTCCGCAACCTGATATGGCTGCGGAACTGCTTTGAACTGTTATGAAGATTAATCAGCGAGATTTTGACGCTTCTTAAATCTGTCTACTCGTCCACCGGTATCAACCAGCTTCTGCTTACCGGTAAAGAAAGGATGGCAGTTCGAGCAAATGTCGAGACGGATGCCCTCTTTAGTGGAGCGGGTTTCAAACTCAGCGCCGCAGGCACATCTTACAACAACTTTCTCATACTTGGGATGGATTCCCTCTTTCATCGTAGTCACCTCTTTCTCATATTTTCACATTAACGAATGAATGATACCACATTGATTTGATAATTGCAAGAGTTTTTTTAAATTTTTTTGCATTTTAATATCAAAAGGGCACTTCAACGGTCTTATTAAGCCAAAAAGAGTAGATTAAACACCTCTTTATCGGTAGCTTGTAGTTAGCAGAAAAAGCACGAGCATACAAATACAGCTGCTTTGTATAT
>JAZQSG010000088.1:0-4884 GCA_045630025.1 Acutalibacteraceae bacterium | reverse complement strand
AAAATTTTTTTAGTCAAAACTAACAAAAAAGCGCGATTTTTGTGGTGCTTTCATAATTACAAACTCGCACAAGGCAAAACCACCCTAGCATATAGAACAAAACAAACAAAATTATTTATGCACTTTCAACACAATTGCCATATAGCATAACCGCTCCCACCCACTTCACGTCCTTAACAACAGCTCAAAACTCAGAACCCGGCGCTTTTTATAGTGTCTCACATCTATCCAACCGAAGCAAACAAAAAACTCTCCCAAACGAACTACGCTTGGGAGAGTTTTGAAAACTTTTTTATTTAATTAAAAATTTTATTTTCATCGTCTTCCCGCGCAAAAACATATGGAAGCGCCAAAACAAAATACGCCATATACGCCGCTTCGGTACGTAACGAAGAATTATAAAATACAATGCCGACACAAATTACAGCCATAATAAAGGCAAACTGATTTAAAACGGTATCGCCTATATTGTTTTTTAGGTTTTTACCTGCGCGACCGGCACAAATACCATAAAAACCAAGGTTAAGCGCCAGCCCCACAAAGCCCATTTCTAAATATATAAACGCGCTTGAGAACCAGTCGTAATGAAGATTTTGGTGACTAATAAAGAACGGTGTGTTGCATATTGCAAAACTTGAGGTATCACAATTGCCAAGACCCAACCCAAACAACCTTTCGTGAAATTCGGTCAAAAATCTTCGTGAGATTATAGGTATTGCGGTAAAACGGCCAAGGTCCCTGTCGGTAGCATAGCTTTTAGAAGTTATAAGCTGAATAATACGTTCTATTGAAATATTACTGCTTGCGCCAAATATTACGGGCAATATTGAACCTATTACGGAAATGAGGAAAAACGCGCCGCAAACCAATAAAACCTTTTGCCAGGAAAACCTTGTTAAAACGGCCGCTATAACGACGATTATGGCGCAAATAACGAAAAAGAACTTTATTTCGGCCAAGGCGGCAACCAAAAGTGAAGAAGCACAAAAGGCAAAACACTGCACCGTGCTTATTTTGGCATTCATATAATCTAAAACCTTTTTGGCAACTATTATTGTTAAAAACATAATGGTAGAGCCGTTACCTCCTATCTCAACGCCAAAAACGCCGCCTAGCCTATCGCCCATATAACCCAAAGCAAAATACTGAATAAAGGTTGCCACCAAATTTATCCAAAAAAGTATATCAATAAACTTAAAAAAATTCTTTACGTCATCCTTTTCCAAAAAAACAGCAAACATCATAAGCGCCGCGTAAAACCTGAAATTATTGCGTGCACCCCATAAAAAATATATTATTGATTGAAAATTAAAAAGATACAGCACAAATTCAAGCAAAAAGTAAATAACCACAAAGGTGACAACGGGCATAATATTTCGTGGCAACTTAACGCTTTTTCTAAAAAACAAGATAACACCGCCAAGAACCCACGCAAAATCTACCGTGTATTTTAAAATACCCGGCAAACCTAACAACTGCAAAATTGTCGGCAAAAAGAATGGCATAATAAAAACAAATATTGCCAGACATGCGGGTATAGTTCTTTTTCTAATCTGAATTTTATCCCTAATCATCAAAAACACTCCAACAAATTATACACATGTTCTTAATTTTAAAAACAAGCGACACAAAAAATAACATCTAAACTTAAGCGCCCACCAAAACCAACGAGATAAAAAGGCACCGCGCTGAATTACCGATTTTTTTAAGGTTTTACGCAAGGTGATATCCCTGAAAATCTTTTTAAACAACTCTGTTTTTTCGGTCTTCTTTAAATCAGAACGCACAATTTGCATTAAAAAGGCCAATACAAAACCGTGGTAGCGTACACATATATATTCTTTTACCTTTTGCGGCAGCTTTAAATCATTTATTACTTCAAAGCTTTTTTCTAAAAAGGCATTATTTTTCAATCCCCGTTCCAGATTAAAATTTTGTGTCAACGAGGCCTCGTTTTTACGATAAAAATAAAGCCTGTCCGAAATAACGGCCACCTTAGAAGCCTTTGAAAAATACTCCAAACAAAAAATAGAATCCTCGGATACTACGTCGCGCTCAGAATAAAAGGTTATATTGTTGCGTTTTATAATATCCACGCTAAACATTTTGGACCACAACCCAACACCTATACCAAGGCTACCGTTAAACAAACTCGGTAAGAAAGCCTGTGTTATATGGCCGGCTTCAAAAATTTGCTGACTTGGTGCATTTTTCGGGCTTTTTATTTGACCGTCAGAATATACTACGCTTTTGCCGTAGGCAACCGTATCCGCATTGTATTGCAAAGCCGTATTTAAACAGCGCTCCACCAAATTTTCCGCCACGTAATCATCGCTGTCAACAAACAAAACATACCTGCCGGTTGAAATTTCAAATCCGCTTTTACGCGCCATACCCGCCCCTGCGTTTTCTTTATGTAAAACCTTTATACGCGGGTCTTTTTGTGCCCAAGCATCACAAATTTTAGGGCAATTATCAGGCGAACCATCATCAACAAGTATAATCTCAAGATTTTTATATGTCTGATTTACTATAGATTCTATACATTTGTTCAGATATGGTTCAACATTATATATCGGCACCACTATCGAAACCAAATCGTTCATATTCTTCAAATCCTTTAACCTAACCTATTATAAATAACATTATATTTTCGAACTTTGTTTTGCCAAGTATGAGACTCGACAATTTTTCTCGCGTTTTGCGCTTTGGCACAAATCTCATCCGAAGAGCCAACGCACTTCAAAACAATATTTTTCAGAGCGTTTATATAACCGGATTTGTTCTCCCCTTCATATAAATATGCCGAATCATTATCGTACAAGACGGAAGCGCCAAACCGATTTATCGCAATGACGGGAACAAAATTTGCCGCCGCTTCAATCAGCACAGCGCCCGTTGTTTCACGAATGCTCGGCATAATAAACACATCGGCTTTGCAATATTCTTCGGCCATCTCTTCAAAAGTGATTCTTCCCGTAAAGACAACCCTGCCGTTTAGCTTGTATTTTTCACAAATACGTTTCAACCTTTTGCATTCGGGTCCGTCGCCGACAAACCTAAACTCACAGTTTATGTCTTTGGGCAGTTGTTTTATGACATCTAAAAGAAATCTATGACCTTTTCTATATGCCATCCTACCTGCAACCAAGAAAACGGTTTTCCCCGATAGAGAGCGTTCTTTCTGCTTAATATCGCTCAAATCTTCATCGCTTACTCCGTTATCAAAATACAATTCGTTAGCGGTGTTGCCGATTAAATTTTTTAAACAAAACTGAGTTTCACGATTAGCGAACAAAAAATAATCACAGCCGCTTAGTTGCTTCGTTATTTTATATTTGAGTTTATATATGAAATTTAGCGCCGAATGCGCTGCCTCAACATGTATATTGCGAAGAGCATATCCCTTCAAACCGCGGGGAATATACTCCCCACCGCCCAACGGACCGCATACGAAACGGGTGTTCGATATTTTGTAATAAGCGCCGATACTTCTGAATTCAATCGGTGTTATCTGATGAATTATATCAACTTTTTCGTTATTACAAATTTCTTTAACAACGGGAAAAGCCCTCTTATGCCATATATTAAGCCTCGCCGAATAGGCGCTGCCTTTTAAAACCTTTTTGTAAATGCTTGGAATATCCACAAAATAAAACTTTGGATTTTCTATTTTATGCTCAGACACATACTGCTCAATAACCTCGCGGTGCTCTTCCTTTGTAACAACTATCACTTGATTTGTTTTCGCACTCTCTAAAGGTACATTCCAACCGATTTTTTCTTCACTACCCTTATTCGGTTTACAAGAATACGCGATATACAAAATATTCATAATTCGGTTTCCTTTTGCTTTAAGGTTGAATCTATACTAATTTTTCAAGGGCGTTATCCCAATCGTAAGCAAGCACTTCTTCGCGCGGGTTTTTGTTTTTGCAAATTGCCGCTTCCAATAGTGCTTTTATTGTTTGCGGCTCAAAATTTTGCAAAAAATAAAATCCGTTTTTGTTTTTAAACTGCTGCATTTCGCCAAAAGCGGTGGTTACAATAGGCTTGCCGCAACCCGCCGCCTCTAAACAAGATAACGGCACGTCGATGCAGTTCCCGCTCTCAGTAACAGGGAAAAAATATAGATCGGACAACTGATATATTTCTTCAATACTGGGGACAAAGGTATCAATCAAACGAATATTACCCCTTGCCAAAAGCTCGGCTTTAAGGTTGGCGTCTTGCTCGCTTTTAGTAAGTGAGCTTGTTACCAACAAAATCTCATACTCTTGCGGTATTTTTAAAAGCTGCGCCAAGTTGCGACCCTTGTTAAGATGTCCCACGTGCAAAACAACCTTTTGCTCGGGCTTAAATCCATACTTAACCTTTAGCTCTCCTTGTTTTTCGCTATCAACAGGCGAAAACTTTTTAGTATCAACCCCGGTTTTAATAACGATTACTCGCTTTTCGCCAATAATTTTTTTATAAACAGCGGCAGCGTCATCCGAAAAAACAATAATTTCAGCACGGCTAAGCCTTAAAAGCAAACGCGAAAGCAGATTAACCTTTGTTTTTAAAACCAAAACCACGCGCAGTCTTTTTGTAAAACAAGAAAGCACGCAAAGGCGCAAGGCCAATGCAATTTTTCTTGCGGGGAAGGGTAAATACAAAACGTCTTTATGCTTTTTGCAAAGGCGAAAAAGCTGACTGTTTATTAAAAATTTATTTACTTCGATATACTTGTCAGTAAGAGGAGATTTTCGTTCGTATGAAACAACCTCAATGTTGCTATTAGCGGCTTTAATGCGCTTTACAAGACTGTTTGCAACCTTTAAAAAGCCCTCGTCTGCAACGTCAGTAAGACCGTTTGTTAAAATCATCATTTGCAGCCGCCGC
>JAZQSG010000087.1:0-3555 GCA_045630025.1 Acutalibacteraceae bacterium | reverse complement strand
CCGAGGTTTGTCCTCTTTGCGTTCATCCTCAAAGCTACTTCCGCATTAAGGCCGAAAATTATTAATAACAGCACATTTAAAGCCGCTTCAGCTTATGCCGAGGCGGTTTTTGTTAACTAATTACAATATAGTAACCTTCATTGACTGACTTTTTTTAATATGCTATAATTCAATCAAAGATAATTGCGACATTTTATGCACAATCTTTGAGAGGAAGTGTTAATATGAAAAAGTTTATCAGCTTGCTTTTAATGTTAGTTATGGTTGCATCCTTATTTGTAGGTTGCCAATCACCCAAAAGCATCGCTACAATGAATGTTAAACTTTCGGAACAACCCCTGGCAGCGGAAAAGCAGATTGATTTGAATGGTGCCGGGTCTTTAGAAATCACCTTTGAGCTCGATAAAGCAGGGTTCATAAAGATGAGTGGCTATGACAACACCGAATATGAAGTATATCCCGAGTACACCAACAAAATAAAGCTGGTTTACAGTGACAGCAAGGGCAAAACTCTTTACGAGATTGAAGATATATCAAACGGCTACACCAAGGAAACTCGTTTTGATGCAGGCAAGGTAACAGCCACCATCACCTATGATGAGCGATTTGAAAATATGAAGCAATTGGTGATATCCTGGGCTTTTGCTCCTGACACCAATGAAGCAACTCCGGTTGCTGTTGACGGCGCCACCGCCCTTTCTGCTGTCAAAAACAAGCAAGCAACCTTTACCTTTGACATTGCCGAAGAAGGCCTTTATAACGTAAACGTTGGCGAGGCCTGCGTTTATGATTGGGATTCACTCCTTAAAGTAGAAACCGCTGACGGTCAAATTGTTGCCGAGAATGTTTCCATTCACGAAACCGAGTGGGGCTATCGCAAGTTTTTCTTAACCAAGGGCCAATACAAAATCACCGCAGATAAGGTTGAGTGTGTTGCCCGTTGCACAGTTAAACGTCAAGAGGAGCAGCCCAACAATGTGCTCACCGAGGTACCCAAAAAAATGATTTTGGCCACCTCCCCCATCGCTATCGGATTTGTCAACACCAAGGGTCAGGTTATCGAAGCCACCTTTAAGGCAGGCAGCTCTAACCGCCTTAACATTGAGGCCGACGGACTGGGCACCTTCTATGATTCAGAGCAAAGCTTTGACCTTGTAATCACCGATTCCCGCGGTAAGGTGGTTTTGGAAGAAGAATATTGCGAATCGGGTATGTATGACATTTCGGGCTATAAGGGTGAATATAAGATTAAGCTTACACCCCACGGTAACGGTATTTATCAGCTTGGGTTGACCACCTATAACCCCGAAGAAGAATAATTATAAGCATAAAAAAATCGGTTGTCTTTCGACAACCGATTTTTGTTTTGTTTACAGGTTATAGTACTTATCAAACTCTGCGGGGTGAGGAATTGCAGCCAACTGACGGCACTCATCACGTTTGGTCTTGATGAAGTTTTTGATAAGCTCTTCGGGGAATACGCCGCCTTCCATCAAGAATGCGTAGTCTTTTTCAAGAGCATCCAAAGCGCCTTCCAAAGAGGTGGGCAAGCCCTGAAGCTTTGCTTTTTCTTCTTCGGGAAGGTTGTAAAGATTTACGTCGAAGGGACCCCAACCGTTTGCATGAGGATCAATCTTGTTCTTTACACCGTCAAGACCTGCCATAAGCAGAGCGGCGTAGCAGAAATAGGGGTTGCAGGTTGCATCGGGGTTGCGGATTTCGAAGCGACGCTCCTCGGGCTGCTTTGCATAAGCAGGGATACGGATAACTGCACTGCGGTTAGAGGTGGCGTAGCCAACGGTTACAGGGGCCTCAAAGCCGGGAACAAGGCGCTTGAAGGAGTTGGTGCTGGGATTAGAAATAGCGCACAATGCACCGATATGCTTAAGCAGACCACCGATAAAGTAGTGGGCAGTTTCGCTGAGGTGTGCATAGCCGGCATCATCAGAGAATACGGGCTTGCCATCCTTCATAAGAAGCATATGAACGTGCATACCGCTGCCTGCCTCGCCATAAATGGGCTTGGGCATAAGGGTTGCACTCTTGCCATACTTGGCGGCGGTGTTTTTGATGATGTATTTGATGGTCATGGTAGCATCAGCCATTTTGGACATTTCGCCAAGCTGGGGCTCAATCTCGAACTGGCCGGAAGCAGCAACCTCGGGATGATGATACTTAACCTTGATGCCTGCCTGCTCCATCAAAAGGCACATTTCGCTGCGGCACTCGTAAGAGGTATCGAAGGGCTTGGCAATGTGGTATGCCTTTTGCTTGGGAACGATGTGGCCAAGGCCCTCGTCAAAGCTGTTCCAATAAGACTGCTTTGCATCAACACAAGCGGCAATAGAATTGGGCTGTACCTCCCAACCTACCTGGTCGAAAAGGTAAAACTCAAACTCAGGAAGAATAAGCATAGTATCGGCAACACCGCTGTCGCGCATATACTGCTCGGCAGCAAGAACGATGTTGCGGGGATACTGTGCCAAAGGTCTGTTAGCAGGAGAGTCGATAATCATTGCGTTACCGCTCATAGTGAGGGTAGGAACCTCACAGAAGGGGTCGATAGCGGCGGTGTCGGGGTCGGGAATAAAGACCATATCACTCTTTTCAACTACGGCGTAGCCATAGTTAGAAGCGTCAAAGCCGATGCCCTTTTCCATAGTTTCTTCTGAAAAGCTGTAAGCCGGAATGGTTACGTGACGGAACTGGCCGTTAATGTCAACCATTTTAAAGTCAACCATTTTAATATCGTTGTCTTTTATAAACTTGACAACGTCTTGAATAGATTTGCCCATTTATAACACTTCTTTCCATTTTAATTGTAATTATTTTATAATATACAGGTCTGTTTGTCAATAAATTGACGACAGAAAATTGTATAAAATACCGTATGTATACTTAATTTTTTTGATTTTAAGTTTTAGGTTTTATCAAATATACGGAACAAGACGGTATTTAACCTTTTGCTTATACTCACAATAGCCGGGTAATTCCTTTTCAAGCAGCTTCTCTTCGTTAATAATTCGTTGGGCAATTAAAAAGGGATATATTGCGTTGCAAAAAGACTCTTTTGTCCGGTAGACAAAAGAGTCTTTTTACATGCGAAAGAGCGATTAAAATAGTATATGAGGGGATAAGAAATCCTAAAAGTATCGTGTATCATCTGTTCGACATATTAAAATTTGACAGTATTACAATTGCTTTATCTCGTTAGCAATCATAGCTACAGTTTTTGCGTTAGTATCAATTTTAATGGTATTGAGTGCTTGGTACATCGGTATTCTTGCTATGCTTCTCTCAATTACATCCTCAGAACGAACACCTCTTTCTTCATCCATTGATAATCTTTCATACAGAGTCTTTTCATCCGCTACAAGCGAGATGCATTTCACCTCACAGTTCTGTGCAGTAAGCTTTTTAAGTATGGAATCGATAATACTCTGCTCGTGCATCACCCAACAAAAAATGATATTCTCGTATGCAGAACATTTTAGAAAACTATTGAGTAAGTAACAAATATTATTCATCACCATTGCTTTTGTTTCATCGGTTACT
>JAZQSG010000086.1:0-4770 GCA_045630025.1 Acutalibacteraceae bacterium | reverse complement strand
GGCCGTCTGCATAGAAGCCGTCACCTGTAGCTGTTACACTGCCGAAAACAGTTTTGCCTCTGTAGAAAGAGCCGCCGCCGGTTACGTCCTTCCAATCTTCAGCATACATGCCGTTGATAAGCTTGTAGGTTGCGTTCTTGGAAATAATCTCTGCATCGGCCTTAATATATGCCTGATACTCGGCATAATCAGTCTTATACTTTTCGTATACGGCAAGGTTGGTGAGCCAATCCTTTTGTTCTTGGCTCAACAAGGGCACAACGGTGTCGATAATAGCTGCAGCGTCTGAATAGGTTTCAAGACTTGCATCAGCAAGAGTGCCCATTGCCTCGTTGATTTCGTACAGACTCATTGGAGTGCCTTTATCAACAAATGAGAAGTTCTTTACGAATCTGCTTTTAATCCAGTTGCCTCCAACAGAAACCTTAAGAGTTCCATCCCTAACCTCGTCAAAGGCAACCTCAACTGCGGTAGCGGTGCCGTCGGCAACCTCCCAGTTGATAACCTCGCCCTTGTGGGTGCCTGAAAGAACGCCGTTTTCATAGGTGAAGGTATAGGCGCCACCGGCTACGCCCTTGGCATCGCCAATATAAGAATAGGCAATCTGGCCGGCGCCGTTGCTTACAATGATTGCGTAGCTCTTGCTACTACCGTCATTAAGGTCATTGATGCTGATGGTGTTAGTGCCGAACTTAACGTTAAGGTTACCATATGCGTTGTTGGTATCACCAAACGTAAAGGTAAAGGCGATATCAAGCCTTTCGCCACTTGAGGTATAAGTGCTGTTATAGGTAGCTGAATTAGAGCTACTATTTCCAGGTGCACAAAGAGAACCTGAATCATTGATAGCGTCGGCTGTGTTACCGGTCCAATCGGTGGTGTTAAAGCCCTTAGCATTGAAACCGCCTGCGGTAACATAGATACCCTTAAGAGAGGGAGCTTTGCCCTCAAGCTTAAGAGACTTGTAGGAAGCGTAGCCAGCCCATGAAGCATGGGTTTTAAGTACAACAGTTGCGTCGCTAACGTCGATGGCGCCTGCCTCGTCAACGTAGGTTACAACCTTATCGCCATAGCCATAGGTGAGGGTCTTGGTTTCGGTGTCATAATCCAAGGTAAGCGTGTTAACATCAAAGCCGCCCATAAAAGAGCTAATGTTTACCGCGTTTGCCTTTGATGAATCCCATCCTTTGCTGGTTGAATCAAAGATATTGTCGCTGGTTGCAACAACCGTATCGTTAATGCGGATCTTGAGAACAACTGCTGATTTAGCATCGTCAAGAACCTCGAGGCCGACGGTGATATTGCCAACACATATGCCAAGGTAAGTGTTACCCTTAACATAGTTGTTATAATATCTACCGCCTACAACGTAAGTAGCTGTAAAACCTCTGGTAAGGTTAAACGAGCTGTTATAAGTGCCCGTGATATAGCTGTTTGAGTTGCCGGCATCCAAATAGATGCTATCGGCATTAACCGCTGAGTTTGAACCTATCAAGGTCCAATCTTCAGCCACGGGAGCCTTGTCTGCACCGAACTCGATAGCGACACCGGTGAACGGTTCGAGCACAGACTCATCTGCCAAATCGGCAAGTGCCTGGCTGTTGCTGTGAGTATGATTGTGGCTGTGTACCACGTGCATTTCGGGCTCTGCTGCAACTGCTGCAAAAGGCAACATCGTAAATGCCAAGCAAAGCGCAAGCACAACTGCCAAAATCTTTTTCATCTTACGCATTCCTCCTTTAAGAATGTGAACTTATAAACAATGGATTATGTTGTATTAGATACAATGCTCCACTCTGCTTCATTATACCATATTCAAAAAATAAATTCAACCGCCGCCGTGAATAATTTTCATGGGCATTACTGCCCAAACTTTGCACGGGGCTTTTGTGCATATGTTACAAAACTTTGAACGCCACCCATATTGTCCGTTTTTCTTCAAAATAAAGATCAAAAGCAAAAAAAGAGCCCCCGACCGATTGGTCGGGAGCTCAAATTATTTAGGAATTATTTTGCTTCAAAAACGAAACCGAATCTTGCAGCGTAATCCTCAACGTGAGTATCGTCTGCAGCAATCAGCTTAAGGGTGCTGTTGCAGCCCTCAAATGCGTTAGAAGCCATCTTTGCTTCCTGGCCGTTAGATGAGCCCCACATGTAGTTAGCATCCTCGAAGGTGATGCTCTCAAGTGCGGTACAGCCGTAGAAGGCACGTGAACGGATGCGGCACATATTCTTGGTGAAGTAGAAGTTCTTCAAAGAGGTGCAGTTCTCAAAGGTTCTGGGGTTGAGCATTGAAACGCCCTTAGAGAAGGTAACCTCTGCCAAGTCTGCGCAGTTCATAAATACTTCGTAACCGGTAGCAGTAACGGTATCAGGAACTACAACAGAGGTAAGACCTGAGCCCTTGAATGCACGGTTGTTAAGGGTGGTTACGGTTGAAGGAATGTCGATCTGCTTAAGAGAGGTGCAACCGTAGAAGGAGAGAGAACCGATAGCGGTAAGACCTTCGTTGAGGTATACGTTCTCAAGCTTGGTGCAGAGATAGAAGCACTCGTAGCCCATAGTGGTAACGTCCTTACCAAAGGTTACGGTAGTAACTCTGTTGAAGCCACGGAATGCGCGGTTGCCCACGTAGGTTACGCCGTCGCCGATAACGATAGCGGTAACTTCTCTATAATAATCCTTCCAAGGAACGGTGTGGCCCTGGTTCAGATAGTTATCCATCTTGCCGTTGCCCTCAATGTAAAGGGTGCCGTCCTCAATTCTCCAGGTTACTTCACCGGTAACGCCTGCCTTGTCAAGCACGTACTCCATGGTCTCGGTAGCGCCGCAGGTGCCGCAAACGCGGGTCTTAACGCCGGGAGTGGTTGCGGTAGCTTCGGTGGTAACTTCCCACTCGCCCCAAGTGTGGCCGAGTGCATCAGTGTTGTCTGCTGTGTAGGAGTCACCGCAATCGCAGGTGTAGGTGGTGTAACCGCCTGCAGTGCAGGTGGGATCGGTAACAACTGATTTGTAGCTGTGTGCGTGTACTACGTATACGCCTTCAACCTCGATAAGCACGTAGCCCTCGGGAACTTCGATAGCAGAGGGATCAGCGATTGCGATGGTGCCTGCGCCCTCAACGCCTGCTGCGTCAGAGCCGTCACGGCCGTAGATATATTCTACTGCGCCGCCGTTTACTGCAAGTGCACCGCTGTTGTCAATCCACTGAACAGAGCCGCTCTCTACTGCAAGCTCACCGCAGTTAAGTACCCAACCCTCAACGGTTGCGCCGTCGATTGTGGTGGTACCGTATGTGCTTGCATTGTAGTAGAAGTTGTAGATTGCTGCATAGTCGCCTGAAATTGTGCCGCCGTTTACAGTAAGCTTGCCGTAAACGCCGATTGCAATGTATGAGCTGTCAATTGCGCCTTCGCCAACGATGGTGAGGTCGCCTGCCATTGCAACATAGAATGCGCCATAAGAATCTTCAAAGTCTGCAGTAATAGTCTTGCCGTTAAGGTCAATGGTAATCTTCTTAGCGATCTTAAGTGATTTGGTAAGAACAACATTGTTAAGAAGAACAATGGTGTCGCCGTCATTTGCTTCGGAAATAGCCAACTCAAATGACTCATACTTGTTGTCGCCGTTTGCAGCAACATATTCCTTAGCTACAACTGCGTATACACCGTCAGCGGTTTCTACGAGCTTGTAATCTTCGGGAACTTCGATAGCAGAGGGATCAGCAATAGCAATGGTGCCTGCACCCTCAACGCCTGCTGCGTCGCCGCCGTCACGAGCGTAGATGTACTCAATTGCGCCGCCGTTTACTGCAAGTGCGCCGCTGTTGTCAACATAGTCAACAGTACCGCCTACGATTGCCATCTCACCACAGTTAAGAACCCAGCCCTCAACGGTGCCGTTGATGGTTGCCTTACCATAGGTGGTAGCATTGTAGTAGAAGTTGTAGATTGCTGCGTAATCGCCTGATACGGTTGCGCCGTCGATAGCGAGCTTGCCATAGACACCGATAGCGATATCGGTGCTGGTGATGGTGCCTTCACCCTTAACGGTGAGGTCGCCAGCCATTGCAACATAGAGTGCGCCATAAGCAGAAGAGAAGTCTGCAGTGATGTCGTTGCCGTTAAGGTCGATAGTAACCTTCTTAGCAATCTTTACAAACTCGGTAAGAGTGATGTCGCGAAGAAGAGTGATGGTCTCGCCATCCTTTGCTGCCTCTATAGCATCTGCAAGAGAGGTGTAACCTGCATCGCCGATGGTAGCAACAACGACTGCAACCTTGTCAACGCCGATAACGTCGGTGAAGGTAACATCAACGTCAGACCAGTAAGAAGCTGCGCTGGAGTCGCCGCCAAGAACAACTTCGCCGCCGTTCATAGCAACGGTGCCGTCAACAACTTCCTTACCAACGAAGATAGCTGCATAGCTCTCAGTATCGGTCTCGTCGATAACGGTGAGCTTAGAATCGTTGATTTCAACGGTAACGTTGTTAGCACGGATGTTAACTACGTTCAAACCGGTAAGATCAGAATCGTTAATGGTAACAGTTGCGCCTGCAGCGGAGCCTGCTACGTTAACGGGATAGTGAGAAGCAACAGCGGTAACCTCGGTGATGGTGAGGTTGCCTGCCTTGTTGATAACGTTGATTGCACGCTCAGCATTAGCAGCGTCAACAACGATATCGATGATAGCTACGTTGCCTGCACAATCAACGTTGATTGCACGAGCGCTTGCGCCCTTGCCGGTGTAGGTCAAGGTGTGACCGTTACC
>JAZQSG010000085.1:0-1413 GCA_045630025.1 Acutalibacteraceae bacterium | reverse complement strand
TATCGAGGCCTTTGCCAAAACCGCCAAGCTTTGCAAGGAGGCGGGAGTTGACGGTGTTGAGGTTCACGCCGTGCACGAGGGATATCTGCTTGACCAGTTCTCCATTGAATTTTTCAATAAGCGCACCGATGAATATGGCGGCAGCTTTGAAAACCGTTATCGCTTTGCAGCTGAGGTTGTTAAGGCGATAAAGGAGGAGTGCGGCAACGATTTCCCCGTATCACTTCGTTATTCGGTAGAGTCTAAAATGAAGGGCTTCTGCGAGGGTGCAATGCCCGGTGAAGAGTATACCGAGGTTGGCAGAAATATGAAGGAGTCCGAAAGGGCGGCTAAGTATCTGCAAGACGCAGGATATGATATGCTTAACGCTGATAACGGCACCTATGATAGCTGGTATTGGGCTCATCCGCCAATGTATATGCCGCAAAACTGCAATCTGGAGGACGTTTCACACATCAAGAAGTTTGTGGACATTCCCGTTGTTTGTGCAGGCAGAATGGAGGCCGACGTTGGCGCTAAGGCGGTTGAGGAAGGCAAAATCGATGCCGTTGGTGTGGCTCGTCAGTTCTTAACCGACCCTGAATGGATAACCAAAATGATTGAGGACAGGGTAGAGGATATTAAGCCCTGTATCTGCTGTCACGCAGGCTGCTTTAATTTCTCATCCTCAAAGGGACACGCTAACACTCAGGATTTAACCGACACAATGGGTCTTTCCCGTTGCGCGCTTAACCCCGAAACCATGCAGTCTAAGAAGTATTATATCGCCCCCGCAAAGAAGGCAAAGAGAATTGCCGTTGTGGGCGGCGGTATCGGTGGTATGGAGGCGGCAATTGTTGCCGCTAAACGCGGACATAGCGTTACGCTTTATGAAAAGAGCGATACCTTAGGCGGCGTGTTCATAGCGGCTGCCGCACCCTCTTATAAGGAGAAGGACCGAGCTCTTATTGCTTGGTACAAGCGTGAAATTCAGAAATATCCCATTGATATTAAGTTTAATACCATTATAACCGACGTTAAGGCGCTCGACGCCGATGAAGTTATCATCGCAACGGGTGCAACACCGAAAAAGCTTCCCATTAAGGGCGCTGAGCACGCCATTGAGGCGGTGGACTTCCTGCTCGGTGAAAAGGTCGGCGAAAGAGTAGTTGTAATCGGCGGCGGTCTCACGGGCTGCGAAATTGCCTACGAGCTTTATTTGCAGGGCAAGAAGCCGACGGTGGTTGAAATGCAGGATGACCTTGTAACCACCAAGGGTATATGCCTTGCTAATACGAGGTAGCTCAGAGATTCCTTCAAAACCAACAAGGTGCCCGTTTATCTTGAAAGCCGCACTACCGAGATTAGAAATAACGGTGTAACCATGGCCGATAAGGATGGAAACCTCACCGAAATTGAAGCCGATAACGTTAT
>JAZQSG010000084.1:0-1937 GCA_045630025.1 Acutalibacteraceae bacterium | reverse complement strand
TGGTTATTAAAAAATAACGGAGGAAGTTTTAAATGTTTAATTTAGTGGTTTTAACCGGCAGACTAACTGCCGACCCGGAGCTTAAATATACTCCAAACAACATCCCGGTAACTTCTTTCTCTATTGCTGTTTCTCGCCGCTATAAAGCAGGCGAAGAAAACCAGGCTGATTTTATTAACATTGTTGCTTGGCGCCAAACTGCCGAGTTTATAACAAAATATTTCAGCAAGGGCAGCATGATTGGTATTGAAGGTTCAATCCAAACCCGCAGATATGTGGATAAAGACACTGGCAAAAACAGAACCGCTTTTGAGGTTGTTGCCAACAATGTTCAGTTTGTGGAATCTAAACGCGATTCTGCCGACACCCGCAGCGAAGCCCCTGCTTCGTTCAGCAACGCCGGCGCTAACGAATTTGTTGAGATTGACAACTCTTCGGATGATGATTTGCCGTTTTAATTAGTTAAGAAAATCTTAACAAAAATTTTTTAGGAGGCAAACTATGGAAAAGAACGATAAAATGGCTCGCAGAAAGCCACGCAGAAAAGTTTGTCATTTCTGCGTAGACCGTGTTGAAGCTATAGATTATAAAGATGTAGCCCGTCTTCGTAAATTTGTTTCAGAGCGTGCTAAAATTTTACCACGCCGCGCAACAGGCACCTGTGCCGCTCACCAAAGGGAGCTCACAACCGCCATTAAACGTGCTCGTCAAATAGCTTTATTACCATACGTTAACGATTAATATTTAAACACCCCGCTGTTTAGCGGGGTGTTTTTTATTGACATAAAACGGAATATATGTTAATATTTTTTTATAATTTATGCAGTTTTAAAACTTTACACTGCATATTTTGGGGAGGATGAAAATGAAATCTAAATCTGTTATTTCAAAGTTGCTGATTGTTGCTTTTATTGTGGCTTTTGGCGTACTTTGCGCCTTTACAGGCAACATTACTGACCCTGCAGGAACCTTATGGTCCCTTTTCCCACCGGTTATTGCTTTCGGACTTGCCCTTATTACCAATGAGGTTTATTCCTCACTTTTTGTTGGTATTGTTGTAGGTGGCTTTTTGGCAAGCGGTTTTAAACCGCTCGACGCCGTTGATGCGGTTGTAAGCGAAGGCTTAATCGCCTCTGTTTCGGGCACCGCAGGCATATTCGTTTTTCTTGTTGTGCTTGGCATTATTGTTGCTTTGCTTAACAACGCCGGCGGCTCGCAAGCATTTGGCAACTGGGCTTCAAAACATGTTAAAACCAAGGTTGGCGCTGCACTTGCCACATTTGTTTTTGGTATTTTAATTTTTATTGACGACTATTTCAATTGCCTTACTGTTGGTGCGGTTATGCGCCCCGTTACCGACAAAGCAAAAATTTCACGCGCAAAACTGTCCTATCTTATCGACGCCACCGCAGCCCCCGTTTGTATGATTGCTCCAATTTCTTCTTGGGCTGCCGCTGTTTCGGAATATGTGCCCGAAGGACAAGATGGTCTTTCACTCTTTATTTCGGCCATTCCTTATAACTTCTATTCGTTACTTACCTTTGTTTTCATTATTGCTTTAACCCTTATGAAGTTCGATTACGGCCCAATGCGCCTGCACGAAATGAACGCTTTAAAAGGTGATTTATTTACATTCGGCGGCGAGGTTAAAGACGAAGACGAAGTTGAGTACGACGAAGAAGAAGTGCTCGATAAATCTCGTGCCCGTGTTATTGACCTTGTTTTCCCAATTATCACACTTATCAGCATTTGTGTATATGCTCTTTACAGGGTTGGCCAATCGGGCGGCCTCAATTTCTCGGAAGCCTTCGGCAACACCGATGCAACCGTTGCTCTGCCTTGGGGTGGTGTAATTGCACTGCTTATAATTATGGTTTACTTTATTGCACGCCGCCTTGTTACCTTTAAACAGGCAATGCAGTGCATTCCAAAAGGTT
>JAZQSG010000083.1:0-13571 GCA_045630025.1 Acutalibacteraceae bacterium | reverse complement strand
GACAGCTCCCCTGACAAGGGGAGCCGGCAAAGACTTACAACCCATTTATGGGTGGCCAATAACCGGTGCGTGGCTGGCAGGCCAATCCTAAGCGCACTTGTGCGCCGCCAGTAGTATTAGGGCTAGGCCCGAAAATGAAATACCCCCCGTTATACGGGGGGATATTTATTATTGTTGTAATTACGATTTGGCATTATGTAGTCCTTTGAGATTGATTTCAATTAGGTCATTTCTAAACATCAACTCTGCGATGAATTTTTTTAAGCAATCACCCGTTGAGTTAATTAGCAAGCCCGCCCCTCCGCGTTTTGCGGAAGGGCGGGCTTTCGGTTGCCGCAAAACCCTATCAAACAACCGCTGTTTTGCAATTTGCAAAGCGGCTTGCAATTTAATTTTAACGGGTGATTAATATCTACTTGTAAAAGGGTGGCGGCTATGATAAAATTAGCATAAATTTTGAATTTGCGTGGGTGACGAAATGGAACCTTTTGATTTTATTGCACAGGCCGTCGGCATTGTGGCTATGCTTTTTGTAAGCGTATCCTACCAAAGCAAAAAGCAGAAAAGCATATTTGCTCTGCAATTTTTCGGCACGATGCTTTTTATAGTGCACTTTTTTATGATTGGTGCAATAATGGGTGCCTTGCTCAACGCCCTTGCAACGGTGCGTGCCGCCGTTTTTCTTTTTAAAGACAAGCTTAAGGCCGACCGCTGGCCCTGGTTTATTGCCTTTGTTGTGGCTTATTTTGCCGCTTACGTGCTTAATTTTACCCTTTTCGACAAAGAGGTTACCCCATTAAACCTTGTAATTGAGCTGTTGCCCGTGGTGGGTATGGTTGCCCTGCACCTGGGCTTTCGCCTTAAAAAGGCCGCCGATATCAGGCGCTGCGGCTTGGTGGCATCCCCCTCCTGGCTGATTTATAACATCCTGGCGGGCTCGTGGGGCGGAGCCATTTGCGATTCGCTGTCGCTGGGCTCTATTATTGTGGGAATGTGGCGCCACGACAAAAAGAAAAAACAAAAGTAAAAGCCCTTTTACCTCGGGGTGCTTAAACAAAGCATTGAATTTTGAAAAGAAATATAGTATAATGATTATAGCTTATTGGTGCCCGAAAACCCTTGAAAATAAAGGACTTTCTCGGGCGCTTTGTGCTATTATCAGCTAAATGATATGGAGGCGATAGCTATGATAGAGACTACGGCAATGGCCTACGTAAATATGTACGGCGTTTTGGCAACGTTGGAGGATTTGTGTAGGTTGGATGAGCAGGCAAAGGATATACTTGCTCGGCTTAAAAAGCCCGTATCCCTTTGCTTTAGCGTAAAAAACGGACCCTGCTGCACCTTTCATTTTACCCGAGAGGGCTGCCGTATGACCGAAGGGGACAAGGGCTGCACCTGCAAAATGTCTTTTTCTTCAGCAGAGGCCTTTAACAATCTTATAGACAACTCCAAGCCGGGTATGCCCGGCAAAAGGCCCCTGCAGGTTTTGTCTTTTTTGCTTGGCCCCTTTACCAAGCTGACCAATCGGTTGGACGAGGTTTTGCGCCCCACCGAAGAAGCGATGGGGGATAGAAGCTTTTTCGAAAAAAGCACCACCCTTACCCTTTACACCATTGCGGGGGCTATCTCTGCCTTGGCCAACAACGATTCCATTTCAAAAATATCTGCCGATTACACGGTGGACGGAGATATATCCCTGGGCATCAAAGACACCGCCTATATCACCCTGCAGGTTAAGGATAAGCACTTTACTACCCTTAAGCAAAGGTGCGAAAATCCACGAGCCGTTATGGAGTTTGCCGACCTGGATTTGGCGGCGGGGCTTTTTGCAGGCAAGGTGTCTACCATAAACGAAATGTGCAAGGGCACCATTCGCCTCAGCGGTATGATATCTATGCTTGATAACGTAAATCGAATTTTAGACCGCGTTTCGGTCTATTTGGGCTAAGGGGGTGCAACGGCTATGAGCAAATATCCTGAATATTCTCACGAAAAAAGCAGGGCCTGGTTTGATAGGGCGCTTAAGGTTATCCCCTCGGGCGTGTACGGCCATTTGGGTCCCAGCGAGGGCTTGTTTTTGCCTTTGGAAAAGTGGCCGCTCATATCCTCTAGGGCAGAGGGCACCTATTTTTGGGATATGGACGGCAACAAATATCTTGATTTTATGTGTGCCTACGGTCCCAACGTTTTGGGCTACGGCGACCCCGACGTAGACCGCGCCGCTATGGAACAGCTTAAGGTGGGCAACTGCACCACAGCCCCCTCTTATAAAATGGTGGAATGTGCCGAAATGCTGGTTGATACCGTTGCCTGTGCCGATTGGGCCTTTTTTATGAAAAACGGTACCGACGCCACCACCTTTGCCAATCTTACCGCCCGCGCCGCAACGGGAAGAAAGAAAACCATTTTTCTAAGGGGCTATTATCACGGCAATCAGCCCTGGGCGATGAAGGCCGACTATCCCGGCATTTTGCCCGAAGAGGTAGCCAACAACGTCGTTGTGCCCTGGTTTGACCTTGACGCCCTTGAAAAGGCGTGGCAGGATGCCAAGGGAGACGTTGCCGCCCTTATTGCCCAGCCCTACGACCACGGCAATTTCTTTGACAACCGCTGCGCCACCCCCGAATATTGGGCTTCAGTTCGCGAGTTTTGCACCAAGCACGGCATTGTGCTTATTATTGACGACGTTCGTGCAGGTTTTCGTCTGGATTTAAAGGGCAGCGACCACTACTACGGCTTTAAGGCGGATATAATCTGCTTTTGCAAGGCCCTGGCAAACGGCTACAATATGTCGGCCGCCTGCGGTATAGAGGCGTTGCGCTCGGCCGCGTCAAGTCTTAGCTACACCGGCTCTTATTGGATGAGTGCAGAGCCCTTTGCCGCTTGCCTTGCAACCCTTGAAAAGATGAAAAAGCTTGACACGCCAACCCTCTTCCGTCAGCTTGGCACGCGGCTTACCGACGGATTGGCAGCCGCCGCCAAAGCCCACGGCTTTGACTTAAGGGTATCGGGTGAGCCGGCGCTGTTTTATCTGCGAATTGCCAACGACGACAGCTTGATGCTGCATCAAGAGTGGGTGGCAGAGTGCGTCAGCCGCGGCTTGTTTATAACCAGCCACCACAACCACTTTATTAACGCCGCCCTTACCGATGAGGATATTGCCCTTGCGGTAGATATTGCAGAGGATGCATTCTCTGTGGTGGCGTCGCGGCATACAGACTTGGGCTTTACGGTTTAAGGTATAAAATTTCGAAAGGAATGTTTTTTATGAATAAAGTTGATGAAAGATACGAGGCGCTGTTTACCCCTTGGAAAATAGGCAACGTTGAAATTAAAAACAGAATAGTAATGTGCCCTATGGGTGGCACCTCTCTGTTTGGTTGGTTTGAGCTTACCGGTTGTCATTTTGACAAAGAGGCGGCAAAGCTGTTTATTGAAAGAGCCAATAACAACGTAGGCCTTATCATTCCCGGCATTGCCCCCCTTCGCGATACCTTTTGGGGCAAATGGCTTTGGCAAAACCCCAAGATGTTTGAAGAACTTAAGGTGTTTATGGATGAAATTCATAAAACGGGCGCAAAGCTGTTTATTCAGCTTACTGCAGGTATGGGTCGCTCTTGGGCTATTACCGAGCTGGTTGCCCCCCTGCACAAAAACAAAATCACCCGTGCAATTGTAAAGCCGATTATAGACACCTCTCACGAGCTGGCCTCTCCCTCGCCCCAAAAATCCCGTTGGGCTCACGATATTGAGTGCCCCGAAATGACCAAGCATCAGATTCACGAAATTATAGAGGCCTTTGCCAAAACCGCCAAGCTTTGTAAAGAGGCAGGGGTTGACGGCGTAGAGGTTCACGCCGTTCACGAGGGATACCTGCTTGACCAATTTGCCATAGAATTCTTTAACAAGCGCACCGACGAATACGGCGGCAGTTTTGAAAATCGCTATCGCTTTGCCGCAGAGGTTGTAAAGGCCATAAAAGAGGCCTGCGGCACCGATTATCCCGTCTCTTTGCGCTATTCGGTAGAATCCAAAATGAAGGGCTTTTGCGAGGGTGCAATGCCCGGCGAGGAGTATACCGAGGTGGGCCGAAATATGGAAGAGTCTGAAAAAGCAGCCAAATATCTGCAAGATATGGGCTACGATATGCTTAACGCCGACAACGGCACCTACGACTCGTGGTATTGGGCACATCCCCCTATGTATATGCCCGAAAACTGCAACCTTGAAGACGTTGCACACATCAAAAAGTTTGTTGATATTCCCGTGGTTTGCGCAGGCAGAATGGATGCCCAGGTTGGCGCAAAGGCGGTTGCCGAGGGCAAAATTGATGCCGTAGGCGTTGCCCGTCAGTTTCTCGTTGATCCCCAGTGGGTTACCAAGCTGATTGAGGACCGACTTGAGGATATTAAGCCCTGCATTTGCTGTCACAGCGGTTGCTTTAACTTCTCATCCTCAAAGGGTCACGCCAACACCCAAGACCTTACCGATACCATGGGTCTTGCCCGTTGCGCCCTTAACCCCGAAACCATGCAGTCTAAGAAATATTACGTTGCACCCGCCAAAAAGGCGAAAAAGATTGCCGTTATCGGCGGCGGTATAGGCGGTATGGAGGCGGCCATTCTGTGCGCCAAGCGGGGTCACGCCGTTACCCTTTATGAAAAATCCGACAAGCTGGGCGGCGTGTTTATTGCCGCTGCAGCTCCCGAATTTAAAGAAAAAGACAAAGCCCTTATCGCCTGGTATAACCGCGAGCTTGCAAAGCACCCCGTTGAGGTAAAAAAGAATACCGAGGTTAAGGATATAAAGGCCCTTGATGCCGACGAAATCATAGTTGCAACGGGTGCCGTTGCCAAGCGCATTCCCGTAGCGGGAGCCGAAAGTGCCGTCGAGGCGGTTGATTATCTGCTTGGCACCAAAGAGGTTGGCGAAAGGGTTGCCGTTATCGGCGGCGGTCTTACCGGCTGCGAAATTGCCTACGATTTGTATCTTAAGGGCAAAAAACCCGTTATTGTTGAAATGCAAGACGACCTTATCACCACCCCCGGCGTTTGCCTTGCCAACACCAGCTATTTGCGTGATTTCTTTAAAACCAACCAAGTGCCCGTTTACCTTGAAACCGCCCTTTCAGCCATTGACGATAAGGGCGTAACCCTTAAGGATAAAGAGGGCAAAGAGTTTACCGTTGAGGTTGATTCGGTAATTTTGTCGGTTGGCTATAACCCCGCTCCCATTGCTAAAAAGTCTAAAAAGGTGCACGTTATAGGCGATGCACAAAAGGTTGGCAACCTGCGCAGCGTTATTTGGGGCGCATGGACCACCTGTATGAAACTGTAAGGAGTAACTGATATGATTTTAACTAAAGAACAGCAGGCCATTCTTGACGGCGAAAAGGGCGAAACCCTGGCAAAGGTAATGAAAACCCTGGTTATGTACGGCGATGCCTTTGAGGCCGAAAAGCTTGTACCCATCACCTCAAAATACAATCACCTTGTAACCTCTTTCGGTCTTAAGGTAATGTCACCCGTTTACGACCTTATGCAGCAGCTGCTGGACGCTGACGTTGCATCTGAGCAAAAGTTTTCGGTTGACCCCCGCCCCTTAGATAAAAATGTGCCCGCAAACCTTTTGCAAAACCTTGTTTTTAACAAGTTTATGTACACAAAGCAGGATTTTTACGAGGCACAGCTTGATAAGCTGGGCCTTATGGATAAGGATGCCTTTACCTGCACCTGCTATATGGATGAGGTGGGCAATAAGCCCCAAAAGGGCGAGGTGCTTTCTTGGGCAGAATCCAGCGCGGTAGTTTACGC
This sequence comes from Acutalibacteraceae bacterium, assembly GCA_045630025.1. GTDB lineage: Bacteria > Bacillota > Clostridia > Oscillospirales > Acutalibacteraceae > RGIG2206. The sequence continues at coordinate 7,755 of JAZQSG010000083.1, read as the reverse complement.
CAACTCGGTTTTGGGTGCGCGCTGCAACCGCAACTCGGGCATTATCGACATTATGGGCTCTATCGTGGGCTACGTGCCTTATTTCGGTCTGCTTACCGACGAGGGCAGAAAGGCCACCTGGGTGGTGAAAATTGAAACCACCAAAAAGCCCGAGGCACAGCTTTTGGGCTCTGCCATAGGCATGAAGGTTATGGAGGACGTGCCTTACGTTGTGGGGCTGGATAAGTGGATTGGCAGCGAGCTTGATGACGCCGCCTGTGCCTACTTAAAGGATTTTGGTGCCGCAACCGCCTCTAACGGTGCGGTGGGCCTTTATCACATCGACAATCTTACCCCCGAAGCGGTCGAGCTGGGCAAAGCCCTTATTGCCGAGGGTGCAAAAGAGTACGTTATTGACGACGCCGAGCTTGAAAGGGTAAAAAACAACTACCCCGTAATATGGAAAAATCCCGACGCTAAGCCCAAGCTTTGCTTTGTGGGTTGCCCCCATCTTTCACTTGAGCAGCTTAAAACCTGGACGGAAAATATCGAGGCCGAGCTTAAAAACAACGGCAAAAAGAAGGTTGTTATCAACACCGTCTTTACCGCTTCACCCGCCGTGCTTGAGGCCTTTAACAAAACCGAATATGCGGCACGCCTTAAGGCAACGGGCGTTATAACCTCTTATATTTGCCCCCTTATGTATATGAACAATCCTCTTTGCAAAAAGATGCCCGTCATCACCTCGTCAAATAAACTGCGCACCTATACCAGCGCAAGATATTACACCGATGGGGAAATTTTGAAAACTATTACGGGAGGTAACAAATAATGAAACAGTTTAAAGGAAGAGTTGTAACTCCCGGCGAGGTAACGGCCGAAGCGGTTGTAACCAAAGAGGGCTTTAATACCCTGGCATCCTTTCAGATGGCTTTGCAGTTTGGCGATAAAGAGGTAAAGTGCGGCGACCAAAGCAATCAAGAGCTTTACGGCAAGCCCCTTATCAACAAGGCCCTTTGCTTGCCCCAAACAATTGGCTCAACTACGGGCGGCCTTGTTCTTTACTGCGCCTGCTCAATGCATAAAAACCCCGCTTGTATGCTTTTTGCCAACCACATCGACTCTCTTGCCGCGGCAGGCGCCGTGCTTGCCGACGTGTGGGTTGACGGCGTTAGCATGCCCGTTATTGACGGCCTTGGCGACGAGTTTTTAAGCTACGTTAAAGACGGCATGAAAATCACCGTCAAAGAGGGCGGTATCGTTGAAGTAGAGTAATCGCAAAAACGGCAGATAATATCTGCCGTTTTTTGTTTACAACCGATTTTTTTATGCTATAATGAACTAAAAGTGCAAGGGGAGGGGAAAGGCGTGGCTAAATATGAATTTCAGCCGGCTCAAGCATTGTCAACCGAATGGAGAAAGCAGCTGCCTATGCCCGTTTACGACGAGCGGCCGCAATTTGTTGACCTTTATTTAAAGGCGTGGGAGCTGGCCTATGCCCACATTAAAGATATTAAGGGAATGCCCCAAACCCCCTATATGGACGAGGCCTTTTGCGACACCCAAATATGGATTTGGGATACCAGCTTTATGTCCTTGTTTTGCAAATATGCAAGAAGGGTCTTCCCCGGCGTTGAGTCGTTAAAAAATTTTTACGAGGTGCTGTACGGTAACTGCAGTCTGCCCAAGGTAATTCCCACCGAAAAAGAGCCCGAATGGACCCACAGGGTGGTGGGTGAGCCCTACGAGTTAAAGGTACATATTGCCGACAATCCTCCCCTTTTTGCCTGGGGAGAGCTTGAAAACGCCCGTATGAGCGGCGACGTTGATTATATTAAAGGGCTGCTTAAAAACCAATTCCTTCAAAAGCACTACGAGTGGTTTGAAGGCGCAGAAGAAACTACCAAAATCAGGGGTGTTTTTTGCCCCACCTGCCTTAAAGCCCACCCCCTTGGCTATAAGTGGGAGGGGGGGCGCTCGGGTATGGATAACACACCCAGAGGGCGCCTTGGTGAGCACGCCCTTGAGCAACGCCCCAACAATCCACAAATGCTGTGGCTTGACGCCCTTTGTCAGCAGGCAATGGCTGCCAAAATCATCGGCGAGCTTTATGAAATTGCAGGGGATGAAAAAGAGGCGGGGCTGTGGAATGACCGCTATCTTGAAAAAAAGGCGCTGGTTAACGGGTATTATTGGGATGAAAAAGACGGCTTTTATTACGATATTGACTGCGAAACCCAAAAGTTTTACAAGGTTAAAACCATTGCCTCTTATTGGGCTATGACGGCAGGCATCGCCTCTTACGAGCAGGCCGAAAGTCTGGTAAAATATTTGGAAGATGACCAAAACTTTGGTGGCAAGGTGCCCTTTGCCTCTCTTTCCCGCAGTGATAACGATTTTTGCCCAAAAGGGGGCTATTGGCGCGGCTCGGTGTGGCTGCCTACCGCATACGCCACCCTTAAGGGATTGGGCAATTACGGCTTTTATAAGCAGGCGCACACCATGTCTCGCACCCTGCTTGAGCATATGCTTCAAACCTACGACGGCTTTGAGCCCCACACCATATGGGAGTGCTATTCTCCTACCGAATTTATGCCCGCTGTCAGAGAGGATAACAGCAACCGATTGGTGCGCCCCGATTTTTGCGGCTGGTCGGCTCTGGGCCCCATATCAATCTTTATTGAGTATCTGCTGGGCTTTCATACCATTGACGCCTTTAACAATCGGGTAACGTGGGAAAAGCCCCAAACCGATAAAAAAATCGGCGTTAACAATCTGCGCTTTGGCGAGGTTATAACCGATATATGCGCCCTGGGCGACAGGGTGTGGGTTACAAGCAACCTTGCATATACCCTTGTTATTAACGGCAGAGATTTTGAGGTTGCGCCGGGGGATAACGAGTTTAAGCTGTAAGTGCTAATTAACCAATTACAAAGGGGGGGAACGGATGTATTCCCGCGTTTACGTTGAAATAACCAACGTTTGCAACATGAACTGCTCTTTTTGTCACGGTCACAGCCGTTTGCCCAAAAGAATGAGCAAGCAAGAGTTTGCCCTTGCCCTTGACCGACTTGCAGGGCACACTGAATATATATATTATCACCTTATGGGCGAGCCATTTACCCACCCCATGCTGCCCGAATTTTTGGGGTTGGCCACTCAAAAGGGCTTTCGCTCGGTTATTACCACCAACGGCACCCTTTTAAAAGAGCGTGGCGACGCTGTTTTGGCTCAAAAGCCCCACAAAATAAATATATCGCTGCACAGCTTTGAAGGTGGTGCAGAGGGGGCGCTTTTTGACTATTTGTGTCAGGTGGCCGATTTTGCCCATCGCGCCTCGCAGGAGGGGGTTATAATATGCCTGCGCCTGTGGAACAAGGGCTGCGACGGGGGGCAAAACGACCTAATTCTTGACTTTTTGCGCCACCGCCTTAAAGGGGATTGGGTGCCCAATACCCGAGGTATGCGGGTGCGTGAAAAGCTGCATATAGAGTGGGGCGACCGCTTTCAGTGGCCCGACAAATCGGCTCCCGTTCAAGGGGATTCGGTCTATTGCTACGGACTGAAGGACCATTTTGGTGTCTTGTGTGACGGCACGGTGGTGCCTTGTTGCCTTGACAGTGACGGAGTAATAGCTTTGGGCAACATTTTTGAGCAAGAACTCGGCGAGATACTGAATTCCTCTCGTGCAACGGCAATGGTTGAGGGATTTAGATGCCGCCGTGCTGCTGAAGATTTGTGCCGCAGATGTGGCTACGCACAGCGGTTTAATTGACAACGCATGAGTCATATGGTATATTTAATAAGCGATTAACTAATATAGGGGTTGTTTTATGAAACTGTTTAAAAAATCGGTTGCGTTGCTTTCGGCAACGGCACTATGCCTTCTTGTTGGCTGCGGTGACTCAACTGCAGACATAAGCTCGGCACAAAGCTCAAACAAATCAAATGCTTATTCCTCTGCCCCCTCTTATTTTTCTGATACCTTATCTTCAGTGTCGTCAAAAGAGGATTCATCGTCAGCTCCTTCACGCTACACCTCTTCAGCTGTATCGTCACGATATAATCCGCCCGTGTCATCGGCAACATCAAGCGCAAGACCTAACACAAACGGAAAAATCAATTATATTGAAAACATTATCAACGATATGACCTTGCCTCACGAATCACGGCCTCACGGCGTGCCCACATCCTACAATTGGTCCCAGAGGCCCAGAGAGGGCTACGGCGTCAATATGCCCAAGGATTGGTCGGCCGTTCTTACATGGGGACAGGTTTATGAGGCCATCGAGGGCAACCCTGCTACCAACACCCGCGTTCAGCTGAGAAATATGCAGCTGTATTATTTCAGCAAGAGCGAGCAGCGTTGGATTGAATTGCAAAACACAAGCAACATCAAGGGCAATGCCTACATCGAGAACTTTAAAAACAACGTAAATAAGGCTGCCGACCAGCGCACCGAAAGTGCCGCTAACGGCGGCGGTATATCGGTTACTGCAGGTGACGGCTACAACTATCACTTCTGGCCCGGCACCGGCCGCGCTACCATCGACCCCGATGATATTGCCATTATCTATGCCTCTTGCCAGGCTCGTCTTATCGTGGGCAATAAAAGCAAGCCCGACGACCGCGCATCGGCACGCTATGTTTTGAGCGTGGGCGGTGACTATTGGTATGGCAAAACGGGGGCCTGGAACGACCTTAAGACCAACGGCGACTTTGCCATCGGCCGCTTTAAGTACGTTACAAACGAGTGGCAGGCCTTTAACGGCTGGGCAGGCGACATCAATCTGCTGCGCAAAAATCCTCCTCCAATGATTTAATTCAGGAGGGCTTTTTATGGTTTTTAAACGATTGACGGCTTTGGTTGCAGCGGCGGCTTTATGCTTTTTGTGCGGCTGCACCTTAAGCAACGACAATTCGGGCGCTCTTTCATCTGAAAGCGGAGTCACATCTCATACCATTTCATCTGCTCCCTCAAGCAGCAGTGCCGACACAACTACAAGCGAGCCCTCGGCTCCTTCATCCCTCTTTTCGTCCGAGTTTTCATCCAACAGGTCAAGCATACAGTCTTGGTGGAATTCAAGCGTTATTTCTTCAAAGGCATCCTCACCGACACCTTCAAGAGCGCCCTCTGCGGCTTCATCCAACATCACCTCGAGGCCTGAGGGAATAACCACCGTTAACTATCTTGAAAATATCATCAACGATATGACCTTGCCCCACGAAGCGCGACCTCACGGTGTGCCCACGTCATACGACTGGTCTCAAAAACCTCGCGAGGGTTACGGCGTTAATATGCCCTCCGATTGGAGCGCCACCATTGCCTGGGGCCAGGTTTACGAGGCGTTAGAGGGCAACCCTGCCACCAACACCCGTGTGCAGCTGAGAAATATGCGCCTTTATTATTTCAGCAAATCTAAGCAAAAGTGGATAACCTTGCAAAGCACCGCCTCGGTTACGGGCAACGCTTACCGTGAAGACTTTAAAAATAACGCCAATATAAGTGCCGACGAGCGCAGCGAGGCCTCCAACGGCGGCGGAGTGTCGGTTACCGCAGGCAACGGCTATAACTATCACTTTTGGCCGGCAGGGGTAAGCCGCGCCACCATTGACCCCAACGATATTGCGCTTATTTACGCCACCTGCCAGGCCCGACTTATAGTGGGCGACAAAAACAAGCCCGACGACCGCGACAAGGCAAAATATCTGTTAAGCGTGGGCGGTGACTATTGGTATAACACCACCATCGGCTGGGCAGAGTTTAAAACCAACGGCGATTTTGCCATAGGCCGCTTTAAATACGTTAAAAAAGAGTGGGGCAACTTTAGCGGCTGGGCAGGTGACGAAAACATTTTGCGCAAAAACCCTCCCCCCACAACCTGAAATTAATTGAAAAGAGGGTTACGATATGTCAAAAACCAACCTTTCTATTGATGGAACAAAATTTAAAATAAACGGCAAGCTTATATATTCAGAGATAACATCGTGCAGACCGTCAATGCACGGCCTGCTTATGAACGCGCGCTTTATTCAAGGGGTGTTTGACAGCAAAAACCGCAATCAGTTTAACCGCTACGGCAAAAGCTTTGACCCCAGCCAAAACACCGACGAGCTTATTGCCGCCTTGCCTCAGTGGTATGCAAAGGGTCTGAGGGCCATTACCGTGGGAATGCAGGGGGGCGGATCTTGCTATACCATCAGCGGTCAAGACCTGCAAAACAATCCTTATTCTGCCGACGGACGTGTTATCGACGGGGCATACCTTAACCGATTGGATAGATTAATCAAGGCCTGCGACGATATTGGAATGGTGGTTATAGTAAGCTTGTTTTACGGGCTTAACACCCAATATCTTAACGATGCACAGGCGGTTATAAACGTTGTAAAGGGAATGGCTGCCCACCTGCGGGACGGGGGCTTTAACAACACAATAATTGAAATTGCCAACGAGCACGACCTGCCCTGCTTTGAGCGGTTGCCCATTTTGAATGAGCCCCAAGGAATAGTGGCGCTTATGAGCATTATAAAAAGCGTTGCGCCCAATATTCCCGTGGGCTGCAGCGGCTGCGGCGGCTACGTAAACAAAGAGGTTTGCGAGGCAAGCGACGTAGTGCTTTTGCACGGCAACGTTCAAACCAGAAGCCAGCTTTATAATTTGGTTAACAAGGCAAGGGAGTATGCACCCAACAAGCCCATTGTTATAAACGAGGATTCTCAGGCAATCGGTCAGCTGGCCGTGTGTGAAGAGCTTTGCTGCTCTTGGGGCTATTATAACAATATGACCAAGCAGGAGCCCCCTACCTATTGGGGCATAACCAAGGGTGAGGATGAGTTTTTTGCTTGGCGTATGGCAAATATGCTGGGCATAAAGCAAGAGGAAATTCCCGAGGAAGAGCAATATTATTTTCAGGGCTTTGAGCCCCATATGCACCACAAGGGTATGCGATTCCCAAGGGTTGCGGCGCTTTATCCCGAAAGCATAAATTTCGTTAGGTTTTACAAGGGCGATCATAAGGTTTACACCTGCTATGACGAAAGCTACACCTGCAATTTTATCTCGAATTGGGATCAAAAGGGTGTGCAAACCGCGAACGGGGAAGAATGGACGGCAGAGGTGGTGCTTAGAAACGGCGAGATTAAGCGTTTCAGCCATATTGTAAATAACCAATAACCCATAATCCAAAAATTTTTTAAAAAAAGACTTGATTTTAGTGTCGTGTTGTGATATTATACTGTGGCACGACCCATTTGCGCCAGTAGCTCAGCCGGATAGAGTGTTTGGCTACGAACCAAAAGGTCAGGGGTTCGAATCCCTTCTGGCGCGCCAACAAAGAAACCTGATTTGTCTACCTGACAAATCAGGTTTCTTTGCGTGATGCGTTCCTTACGGAACGTGATGCGCACTTCGTGCGTGATGCAGGCTTCGCCCGTGATGCACGCCGTCACGCGCGTGTGTGGAACGCATCGCATCACCTATCACAGCGCAGCTGCAGCACTTATCACTTATTTGCAAATGTTTTGAATTTGTGATATAATAAAACCGAAAGGGGTGATCCGCTTGAAAATCCACGGTGTTAAAAGAGAATGGTCAAAACCATTCTGGGTGCGATTCAAGAAGCATTGTTGCCCTACTTGTATGAATTTGCTTACAACGACCAAGGTATCAAAGATCGTCAACTCAAATTCCGAGGAAGCAAAAGACTATGATTTTTCTTCCGGTGACACCTATATGATAGGAAACATCAAATTTATTTGGACAGAGTTTTTATGTAC
>JAZQSG010000082.1:0-2386 GCA_045630025.1 Acutalibacteraceae bacterium | reverse complement strand
GCGCTTCGACAAGCCACTTTTTAAGTGGATATAGCAAAATTAAATTCTATGATTTAATTTTGCACAACATTCATTGCAATGGATATGGACAAATTTTCAAAGAAAATTTGCCGCAAAATCAAAGATTTTGTGTCGAAACATGTTTGTTTCGACTAACCATAACCATTATATGTTTTGATTGTAGTTTATAACAATCCAATTGTCTATGCAAAAAATTAATTTTAATTGGTAAAAATCAAACCAAAGACCTATTTTATAGGTTGTTATTGACTATATAAGAGCCAGATGTTATAATTTTAGCCAAATGAAAGGCAGGTGATTTTATGAGCGTTAAAACTATGATAGCAATGAGCGGCGGTGTCGACTCAGGCGCTACCGCGTACCTTTGCAAGGCGGCGGGGCAGCAATGCATAGGTGCTACAATGAGCTTGTTTAGAGAAGAAGGCAACACCAACGCGGGCGATATAGCCGATGCTCAAAAAATCGCCGATACCCTTGGCTTTCCTTTTATGGTTATGGATCTTGCCGAGCAGTTTGAAAAAGAGGTTATAGCAAGGTTTATCGAAGCTTATGAAAAGGGCGATACACCCAATCCCTGCATATTCTGCAACAATAGTTTAAAATTCGGAATAATGCTTGATAAAGCGCTTGAGCTTGGCTGCGATACCCTGGCAACGGGTCACTACGCGCGCATAGAGCAGGTGGGTGACCGTTACCTGCTTAAAAAAGGTGCCGACCTAACCAAAGATCAGTCTTACGTGCTTTACGGGTTAACGCAACGTCAATTAGCTCATCTGCAATTTCCCGTTGGCAATTACAGTAAAGATGAAATCCGCCAAATTGCAGAAGAAAACGGGCTGGTTAACGCTCTCAAAAAAGACAGTCAAGATATATGCTTCGTGCCCGATGGCGATTACGCCGCATTTATATGCAGATACACGGGCAAAAACTATCCCGATGGAGATTTTGTAAATCTTGAGGGCAAGGTGTTGGGCAGACATAAGGGTATAATTAAATATACCACGGGCCAACGTAAGGGTTTGGGCTTGGCGTTACCTGCACCAATGTACGTCTGCCGCAAGGATATGGCACAAAATACGGTTATATTATGCAGCAACGACCGGTTGTTTTCTTCTCGTCTTAAAGCGGTTGATTTTAATTGGATTGCTTGTGAGTGCCCTCCGTCGCCAATCAGAGCAGGGGTAAGAATAAGATATAGCCAACAAGAGCAACCGGCAACTGTAATACCCACGTCTAACAACTCGGTTGTAATTGAGTTCGACCAACCGCAGCGCGCCATTACCACGGGTCAATCGGCAGTAGTGTACGACGGAGACGTAGTTATAGGCGGCGGCATAATCACAGAATAAAAGCCACAACTTCATTTAGAAGCTGTGGCTTGTTTTGTTTATACAATTGCTCGAAGAAGCTTGATTGATTCTTCAATCTCTGCCCAGGGGTTGTCGGTTTTTGCGGTGGCTTCAAGACTAAGCTTATCGGTGCAACCTGATTTTTTAATACACTCAATAATATGTTTCCAATCAATTCCGTCGTTAAAAGCGGGGTAGGCACGGCTGCTGTTTGTTGCGGCAATATGAACGTGCTTTGCAATGCCCTTATACGCCTCAAGAGATTCAAAGGGCTCGTTTTCCATTCCCATATGATATGAGTCGATATGAGCGGCAACGAAGGGGCTGTTGATGTATTTTGCCAGCTCAACGCCTTCTTTAACGGTGTTTATAAAATTAGTTTCTTTTTTGTTAAGACTTTCAATGCAGAGGGTAATGCCATATTCTTCGCAAAGGGGAATGAAGGTTTTGTGCATAACCTCGGCAAAACGCTTAAGATGCTCGGCAGGGTCGGCACCCTCAGCAATGTTTCTGGCTCGGCCGCTGCCTACAACCTGGGTTTTAACACCCAAAATTGACAAGCGTTCAAACAAGCTTTTCAAGTACTCTTGAATTACGTAGTGGTCGTCAAAGAACTTGATAGAACCGGGCATAATGCAGTTAGAGGTTAACGCGGGCAAATTAAGCTCGTCAAGCTGCTCTTTAAGAAGCTTAACTCTCGCCAAATCGTATTCTTGAACGGTGTAGCCCCTAACCTCAATAAAGTCGGCACCGCATTTTTTTATAGCTTTCAGATCTTCGTAGTTGTTGGTATAACTGTTAGCGCATTGTCCTATTAACATGGTTTTTACCTCCTGATAATCGGTTGGTTTAATTATACTATAACTATTAGCAAATAATATAGTAAATATAGTTGTTTTTATTGCAAAAGTTGCTTTTTACTTATATTTGCTGTATTGTTCAACGGCTAGCTTGTCGCAGCGTTCGTTTTCCGGATGACCTGCATGTCCTTTTATCCAATTAAAGGTAACCCGGTG
>JAZQSG010000081.1:0-18847 GCA_045630025.1 Acutalibacteraceae bacterium | reverse complement strand
ATTAAAATCAGTGAGGGTTAGGGTGAACTGGGGGGGAATTTCCCTGTAAAAAGGGGGGTTGGGGCTGTGAAGGGCAGGCAGGCGGCTCTGCTGCGGGTGCCCAAAGGGCCCTGGTTACTCTTGCCAGGGCGGCAGAAAGGTAAGGGGTGGTGTAAAGCTGTGCAAAGCCGGTAGCGTTAAGCAAAAACCACGGCATAAAGCTAAGGAACAAAAGTATTATGCCGCCCTTGTTGGCAAGGCAAATGCGAGATGAGGTGCGCAGCGCAGCCATAATACCGCTGTTGGGGTCGCCAATAAAGATGTAGTTGCTCAGCGCATATCGCAGGGCCTGAAAGGCCGATAAAATTGCGCCCGAAATAAGCAACACAAAGCAACACAAAGCCAAAATGTAATCAAAGGTTACGTCAAGGGTAAGCTCAATCGACAAAAGGTCAACGTTGCCGTAATGAACAATGGCTAACACGGGTGCTGCTATCAGCGCCAAGGGGCCAAAGGTAAACAGAGCGCGTACCAAATAAAGCGCCATGTATTTTAAAAGGCGCTTAAAGCCGTCAAAGTAATAAAGCACCTCGCCCACCGAAGGGTTTTCACCCTCACATCTGAGCCACATAATTCTGCGAAAACCCTGCATAATGGGTGCCGACAAAAAGGCACCAAAGCCCGCGGCCGCCAAAAGTATGGCGTAGCCCACCGTTGATTCAAGGGGGGTGTCGGTCAGCACAAGCGTGCACTCGGCAACAATAGAAACAAGTGCCGAAACAGCTAACGAAAGTGTAAGGGCGGTAATAGCCCGCAGCCAATACCCTTTAAGCAGATTTTTGGCTGATTTTTTAATCATGCCTACGTCCATTGTTAAAGCCCCCTATCAGGATTTTGCAGATTTTTTGCTTTTAACCAGGGCGATTATATCACCTATGGAGAAAATAAGGTTTACAATTGAAGGAATAGCCACAATCACCATAACCACGGCAAAAAGGGCAACCATAACGTTTTGGGTGTCGTCAATGGTTTTGGTTACACCGTTGGCAATAACGGCAATGGCAACCACCACGGCAACCACACAAATAAAGTTCAAAATGTTAACGGCGGCAACGGCGATTTTTTGACGGGGTTTTTCGCTGTCGGCAAAGGCGTTAACGCACAAAGCCAAAAGGCACCAGCCCTCTGCAAAAACTGCAGGCACTACGGTGGCGTAATAGTCGGTGGGGCAGTGCTTGGTGAAAAGAGTAAGGGTCAAAGCCGTGCCGCCTATAACGGCAACGGCCGAGCCCAACAAAAGCCACCAGCGCTTTATTTTCAGCAGGGCGCACACAAGGCATATTAAAGAAACACCAAAGGCGACGGCCGACATACCGCCTGCACATTTCGACATATAAAACAAATCAATGTTTTGCGCGTCGTAAAGGCCTGTCAGCGCATTGTTGTAAATAACACTTTCCTGAGCCAGCAAAAACATAAAAACCACAACGGTCATAACAAGAGTAAGCTGGCCGTTGACGCAGGTGCATCTTATTGCAACGCGCCCCGTTTGCTTTTTAAGCAAAGCAAAGAAAAGGGGGATAAGCAAGGCCAACAGTATGACCGAAACAATTGAAAGCGTAGTCATTTTATACCTCTTAACTATAATAAACTGATTTAACCCAATTATAACACCCTTTAAACCGTTTGCCAACAGTTTTTTATTTGACATAGCTAAAATAATGTAATATTATTATTACATAACTTTTGAAAGGTGGAAATCCAGTGTACCAGCAAACACCACAGTTCAGACCTGCCAACCTTGAAGAGCAGAGAGTTTTTATGAAACGCCAAATCCGCAAAGAGGGCAACCGATGGGGCTTTTTGACCGTCATAGCCAATCTTGCGGTTTCATCTTTAATAATTATAGCAGCATTATTGATAGACAAAGTGTTTACGGGTGCTTCCGCCTTTTATAATAGCTCTATGGGCGGCCTTGTTCAGCAGATTGCTTATTCGGTGCTGCTTTTCACCCTGCCTTACATAATAGGTGCCGCCATAACAAAGCAAAAGGTGCGCCAAATGGTTTCGTTTAAGTGGAAAAAGCCCGCCCGCTCTCTTCCTCTTATAATGATGGGCGTTGGTGCCGCAATGGTAATTAATATACTTGTGGGCAAGTTTATGCAGTTTTTGCAAAACTTTGGTCTGCAGATGGATAGCCCCGATTTAGAGCTGCCCTCCGGTTGGTTTGGTGTCGCCCTTTACCTTTTTGCCATCTCGGTTGTGCCCGCTTTGGTAGAAGAGTTTGCCTTTCGCGGTGTAATTATGGGCTCCCTCAAAAAATACGGCAACGCCTACGCCATAGTGGTGTCGGGCTTGCTGTTCGGCTTAATGCACGGCAATTTGATACAAATTCCCTTTGCCGCTGCCTTGGGTTGCGTGCTTGGCTACGTTGCCGTTGTAACCGATTCTATATGGCCCGCTGTACTTATACATTTTCTTAACAACTTTTTCTCGGCCATGTCGTCGGTTGTTGACGACCGTGGCTCCGAGCTTGCAGCAAACCTTTTCCTTTATGGTGGCTTTGCCTTTTATCTGGTACTGGGTATAGTTGGCTTTATCATTATCAAAAAGCTTTACAAAAACCCCTTGGCACCCATTCGCGAAAAATCGGTGCTTACCGTTTCCGAAAGTGCAAAAAGTGCAATACTGGCTCCCGGCTTTATAGTGGCGGCCATATATTTTGGAGGAACGGCATGTCTGTCTTTGTTAATGATGTAGATAGGGAAATGATGGCCAAGGCCATCGCCCTGGCGGAAGAAGCAGGCAAAGAGGGCGAGGTGCCCGTGGGTGCCGTTATCGTAAAGGAAGGCAAGGTTATTGCAACGGGTCGCAACCGTCGCGAGGGGCTGGGCAACGCTCTTGCCCACGCCGAGATAGAGGCCATTTCAGCCGCCTGCAACGCCCTTGGCGGCTGGCGCTTGACGGGCTGCACCCTATACGTTACCCTTGAGCCCTGCCCCATGTGTGCGGGCGCCATAGTTAACGCGCGAATCGACCGCGTGGTTTACGGTGCCGCCGACCCAAAAGCGGGCTCGGCAGGCAGTCTTTTTAATTTGTTCGAGCTGCCCTACAACCACCGTCCGCTGCTTAACAGTGCCGTGCTTGAGGATGAATGCTCCGCCCGACTGGAAGCTTTTTTTAAAAATTTAAGATAAAATGTCAATTTGGTGAACGATTTTTTCAAAAAAAGGCGTAATTATTAAAAAAACATATTGAACTAAAAAAACCTTTAGTGTATAATGTACTAAAGAAACGGAGGGATTCCAATGAAAAAATTAATTTCAATTTCAGTAGCATTTATATTGCTTATGGCTATGACCGTTACTGCTTTAGCTGCATTCCCCGATCCCAACAACGGCAACGTACAACCCTGGAAGGATGCAGAAAGCTTTAGCCCCGTAACCTACGATGCATCTAAAGCAAGCGGCACCATCACCATCGACGCTTCTGCAACCAAAGAAGCCGGCTACGACGGTGCAAGCAAAATAAGCGTCGAGTGCCATTCCGATCAAAACGGTATGGACGATAGCACCGGCTGCACCGGCGAGGCCTATGTAGCATGGGATTCAAGCTATCTCTATTTGCACATTAACGTTAAGGATAAGACCAAGCACGTTGAATCCAGCGCCTTCGAAAGCGACAGCGTTGAAATCTATCTCGATTACAACCAAAAGTCAGACGGCAAAAAGGTAAAGTGGAACAAGCTTTCAGCATCTGATTCTTACGCAGCTCAGTATCGCGTTCAGCGCGACCACGTTGATATGAACTCATTCGTTTCCCTTTTCGGTAACGACGCTATGAACGAAATCGGTTCAAGATCATCTGCCAAAACCAAAGAAAACGGCACTAACGGCTATATTGTTGAGGTAAAGATTCCTCTTACCGACAAGAGCGGTAAGGTTATCCCCGTATCCGGCACCATCGGCTTGTGCATCCAGATCAACGACGACGTTGACGGCAACGGCCGTGACGCTGCAACCTATCCTCACGATTCCATTCAGTACTGGGCATATGAGTACACCCACCTGTTTGACAACGTTAAGCTTAAGGATAGCTCAAGCATGACTTGGTCAACCCGTAAGGTTGTTAACACCGTTAGCGAAAGGCTTAGCGAGTTTGACCCCAACTCAAAGCCCGCATCATCTGCTAAGCCTTCTTCAACCGCACCCGCACCTTCTTCAACTGCACCTTCAGTCGCTCCTTCTTCTGAGCCCACCTCTACCGAGGTTTCTTCAGAGCCCGAGACCACCGTATCCAGCGAGATTGCAGATACCAACGACAAGCAGGAAGATGCAGATACTAACGACGGCGAAGCTGATGACGCAACCAACACCATTGGTGCAAGCGACGAAACCAAAGAAGATAAGGGCGGCCTTTCAACCGGCGCACTTATCGGCATAATCGCAGGCGGCGTTGTATTGTTAGCAGCAATCGTGGTTGTTGTGTTTGTTGTAACCAAAAAGAAAAAGAAGTAATTAAACTATAATTAAGACCGCGTTCCATAGCGAACGCGGTCTTTTTTCGTTGACAAAAAACAAAATAAGCATTATAATGCACTTTGTTAAATAAAAAGGGAGTGGTTATTTTTGAAAAAAATAAAAATCAATAACGAAGCAACCTATCTCTTTTCTATACTGCTTATTGCCTTTTCGGTGGCACTTACGGCGGCGGCCGATTTGGGCGTGTCAATGGTGGTTGCACCCGCGTACATAATGAGCTTAAAATTGCCCTTTTTGTCCTTTGGCCAATGGGAATACGTGCTGCAAGGAATTTTGTTTATAGTTTTTTGCATAATTAAAAAGCGGGTAAAATTGGTTTACTTTACCTCTTTTTTAAACTGCATCGTCTACGGCGCGGTTTTAGACGTTTTCAGAAAGATTATACCTCTGTTCAACCCCGAGATAACCAACCCCCAAAATCTACCTATGCCCTGTCGCATAGCCATGCTTGCAGGGGGAATGGTGCTCACCTCTTTTGCGGTGGCCCTCTTTTTCAAGGCCTACCTTTATCCGCAGGTTTACGACTTTTTTGTAAAGGGCATCGCGGCCCATTTTAAAATAGCAATCGGCAAGTTTAAAATCGGCTACGACGTTTGCGCTCTTGCTTTGTCGGTGGTGCTCAGCATTGCCTTTTTCGGTCAGTTTAAGGGCATAGGGGTCGGCACGCTTGTGATGACTGCCTTTAACGGAATTATAATTGGCTTTTTTGATAAACTGCTTACAAAATACGTAGAGTTTACCCCTGCCTTTAAGGGACTTGCTCAAAGGTTTGAGCTGGAAGAATAAGCTTAAAATGTCAGTTCGCAAAATCCTGACACAAAATAAAACTACGGAGTGATAAAAATGAAAAAGCAGGTAAGATTTACGGTAACGGCAGGCATAATTGCCGCCCTTTACGCGGCACTGACCTATCTGTCGGCGGCGTTGGGGTTGGCGTATGGCCCCGTGCAGTTTCGTCTGTCAGAGGGGTTGTGTGTGCTTGCTGCGGCCACCCCTGCGGCCATTCCCGGCCTTGCTGTCGGGTGCCTGGTATCTAATCTTGCAAGCCCCTTCGGTGTGATAGATATAATCTGCGGTACGGCAGCCACCTTAATCGCTGCCATAGCAGGTCATCTTTTCAGACGGTGCAGGGTTTGCGGCTTGCCTTGGGTGGCAATGTTGGCCCCCGTTATTGCCAACGCCCTTATCGTTGGGGCAGAGGTTGCCTATCTTTCAGATGCAGGCGCCGCTTTTGCCGCCACCTTTTGGATAACGGCTTTAGAGGTAGCCCTTGGCGAAATAGCCGTATGTTTTATCTTGGGTGCAATGGTTTGGAAGGCAAGCGAAAAAATTAAATTTTAACAATAAAAAAGGTCGTTCAGCCAAGTGGCTGAGCGACCTTTTGTTTTTTAGTATGCAAAATCCGGGGCCAGGGGCTTGCAGGGGGTTCCGCCGCCACCGATAGAGGTGGGGCTGTTGTTGGTGACTATGTAAAGATTGGTAATAAGTGCAATACAATCTTTATAATAACTGCTGCTGGTTGAGGTGGTGTCAATGTCAATACCAAGTTTGTTTTGAACCTCGTCTCTTACTCCTGCTTCAGCACTCCAGGCATAGCAAGACCAGGCAGAGTCGTCAACTATGTAGCAGCCGTAATTCTGAAGGGCGTAAAAGAGCTTTTTGCCCGGCTTTGTCGTAATTCCCAAGCTTTCGGGGGTTACGTTTTGGGGAATGGTCAGCAGGGTACCCATTCGTAGCTTGGGGTTAGTGCCGCCGTAAGCATTGTTGTTGCTTGAGTTGCCTGCGTAGCTGTCGTGGCGGTCGGCAGGCCAAATGTATCCTTTTTTTGCATTTTGGTCGTAATAGAGATAGTTTTTAGCGTATACGTTAAGCTTTAGGGCGTGCCTTATGGGCTCGTCAGAGGTAAGCTCGCCCAGTCGAATAGAGCCGCCGATAGCCGAAAGACCACTGCCGTAGTGGGTGCCCTTTATGCCCTCGCCGTAAATATCCTGGTCTTCATCGTGCAAATATCCAACGATGCGGGCGTTACCCGTCTCAAGTCGGCAGCAGGGCTCAAGCTGACGAATTGTGCGCCCGTCGGGCATCAAAAACGCAGCACAGTTGTTGGGGGTGCTGTTGCTTGTAGAGTCTGCCAAATAGAAATCGGCAGGAATTTGCATCGTGCCCTCGTATTTGTTGCCGGGCCAGCGTTGACGCCAGCTTGAAGGAGAATAAACCTCAACTATGGGTGAGCCCGCAGGCACCTTAACCAAATATTCATCGTCTATGGTAATACAGTATTCGCTTCTAAAATTAGCTTTTTCAAGAATGGCGTTTGAGCCGATAGGCATATTCCAAATTGAGGTTGCGGCAAAGGGCCACAGCCACGGGTCACGGGTGCCGCTGTATTTTTCATATTCGCCGTCGGTTAGGTTCTCGGCAAACGAAAAGCCCTTGTTGTAGGCGTATAGCTCGACGTGGCTTCCTTTTTGGGCAATAAGCGTAAGTGATGCAGCACATCCGCCAAAAGCGTTAGAGGCAATTTTTGCCTCTTGCCCGTTAGAAGAGCCCCACATATTTTCAGCGTTTACAAATATGAATTCACGCAAGGCAGAGCAACCGTTAAAGGCATTTGAGCGAATGCGGCACATATTTTCGGTAAAGACAAAACGCGTTAACGAGGTGCAGTTTTGGAAGGTGCAGGGCTGAAGCATTGAAATACCCTCGGTGAAATCAACACTTGCCAAATTGGCGCAGTTCATAAACACCTCGTAGCCCATTTTGGTTACGGTATCGGGCACAACCACCGACGTAAGTCCGCTACCCTTGAAGGCGCGGTTTTCAATATTGGTAACGGTGGTGGGAATAACAACGTTGGTTAAAGAGGTGCATCCGTAAAACGTAAGTGCACCCAGGTTGGTAAGCCCTTCGTTAAGCTGAATTTTTTCAAGCTTATTGCAAAGGTAGAAGCATTCATAGCCCATGGTTTTTACCCCTGCGCCAAGCTTAACCGAGGTGATGCGGTTGTGCCCCTTAAAGGCGCGGTTGCCGATATGGGTTATGCCGTCATCAATAACAACACGGGTAATTTGGGTGCGATACTGCTCGCTCCAGGGTGCGATATTTCCTACGTTTACGTAGTTATCCATCTCACCTTCGCCGGTGATGTAAAGGGTACCCGTTGACTTGTCAAAGGCCCAGTTGGCGTTGTCACCGCAGCTGCCGCCGGGCAAGGTGGACAAATCGGGAATTTCGGAGCGTGCATACAAGGCAATGTTTTTATAAGTAGCATTAAAGCTCCAACTATTGCCGTGATAGAGTGAAATTTGTGCATTTGACAGATTTAAAGCGTTAGCGGTATCGGTATAGCTTATCTCAAACGCCTTTTTTTCGTCGTGATATTTGGTGTATGTTACGGTTTTGTCGGCTGCATCATAGCTGACGGTGTAGGTTACGCTGCCGAACTTTGATTCTTCATTGGTAAGCCAGATTCTGATATCCGATGTTCCCGATGCAGATATAATTGGGCTGCCCTTAACCTTTACAGAGTCATCAACCATAATAACGGGGTTAATATAATGGTTCATAGCAACGGTTAGGTTGCCTATTTTTACTCCTACGTAATAGGTATCGGAATAAATGTTGCCCCAATTTTGTCTGCCAGTAGCAGAATAGGTCAGCTCAAAGCCGTGTGATAGGTCGTAGTTTTCTTTATAGGTAACGGTTGCATAGGTAGTGTTGTGGCATTGCTGCAGAGACAGACCGTTGTTATTAACGGTGGGAGAATTGTTTGTTCCAACCCAATCAGCGACATTAAAGCTGCTACCGTCATAAGAAAACAGCAAATCAGAATCGCTGCCTTCTGCAAGTATTGACATAGGCGTTCCAACAACCAGCAAAATCAGTGCGGTAATAATTGAAACGGTGTTGCGAAAAAGCTTATTCATAGCAAAACTCCTTAATTGCGCAAAATTACTTAAAATCGGGGGCCAGGGGCTTGCAGGGTGTGCCGCCGCCACCGATAGTGGTGGGGCTGTTGTTGGTGACTATGTAAAGACTTTGCACCAGTTTCATACAATCGTTATAATAGTTGCCTGAACCGCCGTTAAGAGCGTGACCGTATTTTTTCTGCACCTCTTCGCGTACACCCGCCTCGGCACTCCAAGAGTAGCTGTCCCAAGCAGAGTCGTCGGCAATGTAGCAACCGTAGTTCTGCAAGGCGTAAAAGAGCTTTTTGCCAACCTCGGTTTTGAGCCCCAAGCTTTCGGGGGTTACGTTTTGGGGAATGGTCAGCAGGGTACCCATTCGTAGCTTGGGGTTAGTGCCGCCGTAAGCGTTGCCGCCCGAACTGCCTGCGTAGTTGTCGTGGCGGTCGGCAGGCCAAACGTAGCCCTTGTTGGTGGACTTATCGTAATAAAGGTACTGCTTGGCGTGGACGTTAAGCTTAAGAGCGTGCCTTATGGGCTCGTCAGAGGTAAGCTCGCCCAGGCGAATAGAGCCGCCGATAGCCGAAAGTCCGCTGCCGTAGTGAGTGCCCTTTATGCCCTCGCCGTAAATGTCCTGATCCTCGTCGTGCATATAGCCGACGATATGAGCGGTGGCGCCCGTTTCAAGGCGGCAGGTGGGCTCAAGCTGACGGATAGTGCGGCCGTCGGGCATCAAAAAGGCGGCGCAGTTGTTGGGTGAACTGGTGCTTGTGGCATCGGCAAGATAGAAGTCGGCAGGAATTTGCAGCTTGCCCTCATATCTGCTCATATTGCCCGGCCAGCGTTGCTTCCAGCTTGAAGGGGCATACACGTCAACGATAGGTGAGCCGGCAGGCACCTTAACCAAGTATTCATCGTCGATACCGATGTTTTTGGCCGACCTGAAATTGGCTTTTTCTAACTTAGCACCCGAGCCGATGGGCATATTCCAAATGGAGGTAGCCGCAAAAGGCCACAGCCACGGGTCGCGGGTGCCGCTATATTTGTTGGCACCCGCGGGAGCATTACCCGAGGCAGGAGGAATAGTTGACGTAGTGTAGCCCGAGTTTACCGATTGGGCCTGGCTTGAAATAGCGGAAGATAAAGCCGAGGATGCATCGCTTGATTCAAATTTTGATGGGGTGTTGCCCGAAACGACAGAGGAGGGGCTTTTAGAATAGTTGCTTGATAAAAAACCGCTGCTTAACGAATCAACTCCGTCAGCAGAATTGGCTGAACAGGCAGCAAGAACCGAAAAGCACATTAACAAAGCAATTAATTTAACAAATTTAGACATTGTAATACCTCCCGAGCTTATACTTTAATTTTAAAGTATACCCTATTGATATTCTACGACAAAGATAGTATAATATAAGACAAAATTAGCGTTTATGGTGATTATTTATGTTTTTTCAACAAAGCCACTCTCTTAATAAAGATGAATTTACCCTTATGCGTTTGCGGTGTTTTGATTATCCTACCCACATTCACGGCTCTTTCGAGCTGTATGTGCAGCTCGATGGGCAATCCACCGTTGTAATAGACGATAAGTCGTATTATCTGTCTGCGCGCCAGGCGGTGCTTGTTTTTCCATATCAAAGCCATTCCTATTCATATAAACCGGGTGAACGCGGTAACTGTTGCATGGCCATATTTTCACCCTTTTTGGTGCCAAACTTTGGAAGGTTTGATATGGTGCCTACCGATAATCGGTGCGACGTTTATATTCCGGAAGACGTTGATATCAGCAACGCTTTTTTGCGTCAATCGTTGGCATACTACATTTGCGGCAGCTTTGAAAAAGACCGAAAATACCAAGGAAGGTATCACCACGCACTAAGCGAGGGCTTGATGTCGGTTGTAATGTACGCGACCGAAAACTTTAAGGGTGACTGCACCTTGCGTCAGGCGGTTAATCTGGTTGGTTACGATTATGCCTATATATCAAAAATTTTCAAAAAAACAATTGGTATGACCTTTAATCAGTATGTAAATTTTATGCGAATTCAACACAGCCAGGTTTTGCTTAAAACCACCAACACAGGCGTTACACAAATTGCTTTGGAGTGCGGATACAACTCGTTGCGCTCCTTTAACCGCAAATTTGTTGAGCAGGTGGGTGTTACACCGCAGCAATATCGCAAAACATAAAAAAACCTCTTTCACCTGGAAGGTGAAAGAGGTTTTTGCCTTCGTTAATTATTTCTTTGCGAAGGACTTGCAGTCGGTGCATTGATCCATAGTGGGGTTACACTCGTGGGTGCCGATAAGGATTCTATCCAAGGTGCAGTAGTTGTTTGCTGCATGGTGACGGCAGCTTGCCACGGTGCATTCAATGCAGGTGTTGCATTTACAATCCATTGTACATACCTCCATTTCTCGAAGTACAATGTTAGTATTAGCAAGTCGGCAAGTAATATTCGCAAAATTAATTTTTATTTTTTAATGAAAAGGTGCAGCCGCAATAGTCTTGGCGGTACAGCTCATACTGAGCCGAAAGCTCAATAGACCGCTTGTACCCCTCTTTCTTTTTAAAGTCAGAGGGAAGCCAGCGCACCCCGTGCTTTTTTTCAAGCTCAAATCCGCTTGAGTTTATGCTTTGAGCGTTTTTGTGGGGGCTTACGGTTAGGGTCGTGGCAAAAAAATTAAAATTGCCAAGGGCGGCCTCAAAGGCGGTGGCTTCCAAGCGCTCGTCTATACAAAGGCGGCAACGGTTGCCTCCCTCGGGCTCGTTTTCGTTGCCTTTAACGGCGTCAAAAAAGCGCTGGGGCAGATATTCACCCTCTTTAAGAATTGCGCCACCTAATTTTTGCACCAATTTCTTTTGGGTTTCAAGGCGGCGCAAATACTCCTCTTGTGGGTGTATGTTGGGGTTGTAGTAATAAACGGTAATATCAAAAAACTTGCTTAAATAATCAATAACGTAGCTTGAGCAGGGCCCGCAACAGCTGTGCAAAAGCAGACGGGGTTTGCCCTGCAGATTGGCCAAAAGCTCATCAAGCTGCTTTTGATAGTTAATCTTATCCACGTCAGCCACCTATAAATTTGCACAGGGTAAGCAGCAACGGCATGGTAATTATCGATACCAGGTGGGATATCGATACCAGTCGGCTTGATTGCTCGGCGTTGTCAGAGTATTTGGCAGCCATCATCATTACCAAAACGGCAACGGGTGCCGATGCGGGAATAACGCAGGCGGTCAGATCTTTGCCCGAAAAGCCAAACCACTTAAGCGCAAACATACAAATAAGGGGCACAAGTACAAGGCGAAGTGCCATGGCAAGCACCATTTTGCCGTCGCCCTTGCGCAGCTTAATGCCTGCGTTGGCAAGGTAGTAGCCGATGACAATCATAGGCAGGGGAGTGTTAAGGGCAGACAAATGCTGCAAGGGCAGCATAACCAGCTTAACCTCAGACAAATTAACACGGCACAAAAACAAGGTGATGCCCAGCACCACGGGAATAAAGCCGGGGTTTATAAACATTTTTTTAACGTTAATTTTTTGCCCCGAAACAAGGGTAATACCCACCGACCAGGCAACTATATTAAATACGCCAACAAAAACGGTGGCAACAAAAACGCCTATATCGCCCAAAATCGCCTGGGCAAGGGGCAAGCTCATAAATCCGCAGTTGCTGCACAGCACTGCGGCGGTATAGATTTTATTATATGCATCCTTTTTGTTGCCGAAAAAGGCAATTCCCACCAAAAAAGAAACGGCGTGAACAAAAACGGCGGCGCCTGCAGCCATCAGCAAGCGGTTAAGATTTTCGGCAGAATAGGTAATTTCACCGCCAACAAAGGCCTTTAAAATTACCGCAGGGGTAACGAAATAAATAACCAGGTCGGTTATTTGCTTTGCGCCCACCGAGGTAAGAATTTTGGCTTTGGTCAAAAACACGCCAATGCAAATAAGTATAAAAAACACTATAACCTGAGTTGAAACGTTGGTAAAATAACTAATCAAATACTCCAAGTCAGACGCTCCTTTTACATGAATCAAGATACATTATAATGGTTTTGTTTGCCTTTTGCAAGAGCATTCCGCGCGGTTGACAAAGATGTTTACTTTGATGTATAATATTATCATTCAGAAAATTACAAAAAGAGGGATGAAAATGTTAAAGCCGATTTTGCTTAAAATGACCCACGTAATCCCTGATAAGCTTTATTTAAAAATCAGATATCGGGCAAGATTTCACAAAAGGTTAAACCTTAAAAGCCCTGTTACCTTCAGCGAAAAAATACAGTGGCTCAAGCTTTACGACCGCCGCCCCGAATACGCTATGATGGTAGATAAATACGAGGTAAAAAAATACGTTGCCGATACCATTGGTGAAGAGTATATAATCCCCACCCTGGGCGTGTGGAACAGCTTTGACGAAATAGATTTTGACGCTTTGCCCAACAGTTTTGTGCTTAAATGCACTCACGATAGCGGCGGCCTTGTAATCTGCAAAGACAAGTCGGAATTCGACAAGTCGGCAGCCAAAAAGAGGATTGAGGCCGCAATGAAGGCCAAATATTACTACCACGGTCGCGAGTGGGCATACAAAATGGTTAAGCCCCGCATAATTGCCGAGCAGTATATGGAGGATGCTACCACCAAAGACCTGCGAGATTACAAGTTTTTCGCCTTTGACGGTCAGACCGAAATGCTTTTTATTGCCACCGAGCGGCAAGAAAAAGACAGCGAAACCAAATTCGACTTTTTCGATATGGATTTTAATCATCTTGATTTCAGAAACGGTCACCCCAACGCCGACAAGGCACCCCAAAAGCCCCAAAATTTTCAACTTATGCACGCCCTCTCAGACAAGCTGTCAAAGGGCATTCCCCACGTGCGCGTCGATTTTTACGAGGTGGACGGCAGAGTGTATTTTGGCGAGCTTACCTTCTGCCATTGGAGCGGGCTTATGCCCTTTGAACCCCACGAGTGGGATGAAAAGCTGGGAAGCTTTATAAAACTTCCCCAAAAGACGAGGTAACTGTTATGAGAATTGTTATAGGCGCCGACGTGGTGCCCACCGGGTCGGATTTGCAAAGCTTTTGCAACGGCGATATTAACGGCATTGTTGCTCCTGCCGTTCAGGAGTGGCTTAACGCTGCCGATTTTCGCATTTATAATCTTGAAACCCCCTTGTGCGATGCGGCTGAGCCCATTGATAAAAACGGCCCCCATCTTATAGCTCCCACTGCCGCGGTTAAGGGATACAAGGCGCTGGGTGCCAATCTTTTGGGCATGGCCAACAATCACATTGCCGACCAGGGTCAGCAGGGCATAGAATCCACCCTGCGGGTGCTTGAGGGCGAGGGCATTGCTCATCTTGGCTGCGGCACACCTCAAACGGCGGCACAGCCCTATATAATTGAAAAAGATGGCGAAAAAATCGGCGTTTACGCCTGTGCCGAGCACGAGTTTTCCATTGCCGCCCGGGGCAAAGCAGGCGCTAATCCCTTTGACCCGCTAGAGTGCCCCGACCGCATTGCAGAGCTTAAAAAAAGCTGCAATTACGTGATTGTGCTCTATCACGGTGGGCGCGAGTTTTACCGCTATCCTTTGCCTCAGCTGCAAAAAAATTGCCGCAAATTGATAGAAAAGGGCGCCGATTTGGTCGTTTGCCAGCACACCCATTGCGTGGGCTGCTTTGAAGATTATATGAGCGGCAAAATCATCTACGGTCAGGGCAATTTCGTCTTTAACCGCAAAAGCGACCAATATTGGAACAGCTCTTTGCTTTTAACGGTCGATACCTTATCAAAAGAGGTAACCTATCTTCCCATTGCAAAGCAAAGCGGTGTGCCCGACGTTGCCGCCGACGAGGGCATAATGGCGGGCTTTTACAGCCGCAGTGAAGAAATTAAAGAGGATGGCTTTGTTGCCGCTAACCTTAAAAAAGAGGCCAATGCCAACAAGCTTTATTTTGCCCGCAGCTTTGCAGGCAACACCTTTGCGCAAAAGTTGCTTTCAAAGGTTGCACCCAAGCTTGCCCAAAAGCTGTTGCTTAAAAAATCAA
The DNA here is from genome assembly GCA_045630025.1 of Acutalibacteraceae bacterium. Lineage (GTDB taxonomy): Bacteria > Bacillota > Clostridia > Oscillospirales > Acutalibacteraceae > RGIG2206. The sequence goes on along the minus strand of JAZQSG010000081.1, from coordinate 4,365 downwards.
GCCGCCTTAAAATGCTTAATCTTATTGCCTGCGAAAGCCATCGCGAAACGGTAATAAGTGCCTTTGAAGATTAAACCTTGCCCGATCGATATGCGGTCGGGCATTTTTTTGTTTAAAATTGCTTGTAGAGGGCAAAAATCGCTTTACATAAAAACTGTTTTGTGCTACAATTACATTTGATGTATTATATACTTTTTTTCTCAAAAACTAATAAAAAGTTTTAAGGAGAAAAGTATGAGCATACAGTATAATTCACTCAATCAATCCAACCCAACCGCACCAAAGGGCGACACCCCTTTATCTGAAGAAATCGACCAAGCCGAGCTTATAGAGCAAATAGGGTCGGTTAGGGTGGAGGAACGGGGAAGGGTGCTTCATTGCCTTACCGTTATAGGGCAAATCGAGGGGCACTACCTTTTGCCCGAGCAAGATAAAACCACAAAGTATGAGCACGTAATACCTCAGCTTGTGGCCATTGAAGAAGATCCAAGCGTTGACGGTTTGCTTATTTTGCTCAACACCGTTGGCGGCGACGTAGAGGCAGGGCTTGCCATAGCCGAGCTTATTGCGGGCATGAAAACCCCTACCGTATCGTTGGTGCTTGGGGGCGGTCACTCCATCGGGGTGCCCTTGGCGGTATCGGCTAAACAGTCCTTTATCGTGCCCAGCGCTACCATGACCATTCACCCCGTCAGAATGAACGGGCTTGTGTTGGGCGTGCCCCAAACCCTTAACTATTTTGACCGAATGCAAGAGCGCATAACCAACTTTGTTACGGCCAATTCATCAATATCGCCCCAAACCTTTACCAAGCTTATGATGAATACGGGCGAGCTCGTTACCGATATGGGCACCGTGCTTGACGGTGAAAAAGCGGTAGAGTACGGCCTTATCGACCGCCTGGGCGGGCTGAGTGACGCCCTTGAAGCCCTTTATAAAATGATAGATGGGGAGTAGCCCTCCCTATACATAACCAAAATTGGAGGTACATAATGGATATTATCAACGCCATAATTCAAGGCATAATCCAGGGCATAACCGAGTTTTTGCCTGTGTCCAGCAGCGGTCACCTTGCCATTTATCAGCACTTTTTCGGTGACACCTCAACCTCGGGCGCAATGTTTTCGGTAATGCTTCACGTGGGCACGCTTTTTGCCGTTTGCCTTGTATATCGCAAGACCATCGGCGCCCTGATAATTGAGTTTGTAAAAATGCTTAAAGAGCTTTTTACAGGCAAGTTCACCTTCAAAAATATGAACGTTGAGCGCCGCACCATATTTATGATGATTATTTCATCGGCCATGCTGCTTTTGATGTTCATTCCCGTTGGCGACGACCAAAATATTAAGGATTGTATAGAAAAGGTGGCCGACCAAAAAAATCACCCCGAGCTGTTGTGGATAATCGGCGTTATGCTTTTGCTTACCGCCCTGCTTATGGCCTGGGCCCACCGCATAACCTCTAACCCCCAGCGCAAAAGCCGCAACTGTGCCAATCTTAAAGATTCGGTTATAATCGGCTTAAGCCAGGCCCTTGCCGTTTTTCCCGGCCTTTCAAGAAGCGGCACCACCACCGCCACCGCCCTCACCTGCGGGCTGGAAAAAAGCTATGCAACCCAATACAGCTTTGTGCTCAGCATTCCTGCCGTAGCTGCCGCCGCTCTGCTTGAGTTTAAAGATGCTCTTCAAACCGAGGGCTTAAGCGAGGCCTTCAGCTTGCCCACCATAATAGGTATAGTTGTTGCCGCCGTTGTGGGCATTGCCGCCATAAAAACCTTTATCTGGCTTATCAAGAAAAACCGATACATAATTTTCTCTTATTATTGTGCGGTAGTTGGCGTTGCAGTTATAGCAATCAGCATTTTCGAAAATATTTTACGATAAAAAACAGGAGAATAAAATGGCACCGACAAAAAAGAAAAGCTCTGCTAAAGGAGCAAGCAAAAGGACGACTCAAAAAACCAATAAAAAATCTAACCGCTATATGTCCAGCATCATCCTTTTTGCAATAGCCCTGTTTGTTTTTGCAATGGCTGTTGTAAAGGGTGAAAACCTGTGGACAAGCTTGCACACCTTTATTTTGGGTGTGCTTGGTTGGAACGCCTTTTTGGCACCTATTTTGATGGGATACGTTGCCGTTTTGTTGGCCACCGACCGTGAAAGCAAATCCATTGCGGCGCGCGGCACGGCGGTAGGCGGCTTTATGCTTATTGCCGCCACCCTTGTAGACGTGTTTACCACCTACGCCGCCGATATAACCTATTGGCAGCACCTTACCACCGCCTATAAAACCGCATCAACGGGCAAACTCAGCGGTGGCTTTTTGGGTGCCATACCCGGTGGCGGATTAACTGCCGCTTTTGGCGATACCGCCGCAAAAATAACCATTGTAATTATCGCCTTTGTTTTTGTTATGATATTTACCGGCACAACCCTTATAACCTTGTTCAAGGCCATTCAAACCCCTGCCAAGCACATTCGCGATGCCGCAGAGGAGGCATACGAGCGCAAGACTGAGCGTGATGCCGAGCGCAAGGCCAAAAAGGCCGCCGAAGAGGTAGAGGTTAACGTTGGCACCGTACCCGGCCGCCATCCCTTTGACGTACCTGTAGAGGGCGAGCCCGCCCCCGTGGTTGAACCCAATGACCCTGCCGACCTTGCCCAAAAAGGCAAAAAGGTGGTCGATTCCTTCAACGGCAAATCCTCTATCGATATTGACGTTACCGATGCAGGAGAAGACGAGCTTCCCGTGCAAGAGGATGACGCTTTGCCCGAGGGTGGCGCAATAAGCCCCGATTTATTGGCTGCCTTGGCAGGCGAAATTAACGTTGTTGCCGATGAAAACGAAAGTGCCGCAGAAACCGCCCAGGTGGTTGATCAAGAGGCAGAAAATTTTGATTTTGATATTGAAGAGGGCAGCGACGTATCCGCCCCTGTTGAATATTGCTATCCCCCTATCGAGCTGCTTAATAAGCCCGAAGATGAAAACTATGCCGATATTCGCGCCGAAATGACCGCCACCGCCGAAAAGCTGGTTAACACCCTGCTTTCCTTTGGTGTTGAAACCCGATTGGTAAATATCAGCCGCGGTCCCTCGGTTACCCGTTACGAGCTGCAGCCCGCCGCAGGCGTGCGCATCAGCAAGATAGCCAACCTTACCGACGATATCGCTTTGTCACTTGCCAGCGCAGGTGTGCGTATCGAAGCCCCCATCCCCAACAAATCGGCAGTAGGTATAGAGGTACCCAACAAGGCAAAAAGCAGCGTATCCTTGCGCAGTCTTATCGAGGCCAACACCTTTACCGATGCTAAAAGCTTGGTAACGGGCGTATTGGGCAAGAGCATTACCGGTGAAGATTGCTATATGGATATAGCAAAAATGCCCCACCTGCTTATTGCGGGTACTACCGGTTCGGGTAAATCGGTTTGCCTTAACTCTCTTATTTTATCTATTCTTTACAAAGCTCGTCCTGATGAGGTTAAGCTGATGATGATTGACCCCAAGGCGGTTGAAATGAAGGTTTATAACGGCATTCCCCATCTGCTTGTGCCTGTGGTTAATGACCCACGCAAGGCAGCAGGCGCGTTGGGCTGGGCTGTGTCCGAAATGCTTCGCAGATATCAGCTGCTTAGTGAGTACGACGTGCGCAATCTCGAGGGCTATAACGAGCTGGCCGACAAGGATGAGAGCATGCAAAAGCTGCCTCAAATCGTAATCTTCATCGACGAGTTGGCCGACCTTATGATGGCCGCCCCCAAAGAGGTAGAGGATTATATCTGCCGCCTGGCACAGATGGCCCGTGCCGCAGGTATGCACCTTGTTATTGCAACCCAAAGCCCCCGTGCCGATATTATTACAGGACTTATTAAGGCCAACATCCCCAGCCGTATATCTCTTAAGGTTTCATCACCCCTTGAGTCAAGAATTATACTTGATATGCAGGGCGCCGAGCGACTTATCGGCTACGGTGATATGCTTTATTCGCCATCGGGCACCAGCAAGCCCACCCGTATACAGGGCTGTTGGGTAAGCGACCGCGAAATAAAGGCGGTTGCCGACTTCATAAAACAAAAATCCACCGGCAATTATGACGATGCCGTTATGCAAGAAATTGAGCGCCAGGCATCCTTGGCAGGCCAAAAGAAAAAGTCGGCAGAGGATGACGGCGAAAGCAGCGGCGAGGCAGACGAAATGCTGCCCAAGGCCATCGAGTGCGTTGTTGAGGCAGGTCAGGCATCCACCTCTTTGCTTCAAAGAAAGCTTAAGCTTGGCTACGCCCGTGCTGCCCGAATTATGGACCAGCTTGAAGAGCGCAAAATTATCGGCCCCTTTGAGGGAGCCAAGCCCCGTTCGGTATTGCTGACC
>JAZQSG010000080.1:0-1029 GCA_045630025.1 Acutalibacteraceae bacterium | reverse complement strand
ACAGATTAAACATAGCCCCGAAGGGGCGACAGATTAAACATAGCCCCGAAGGGGCGACAGATTAAACATAGCCCCGAAGGGGCGACAGATTAAATATAGCCCCGAATGGGCGACAGATTAAACGTAGCCCCGAAGGGGCGTTTATGAGCAAATGGCGGACAAATAGCAAAAGTTACTATGAGCAAGTGGCGGGCAAATAGCAAAAGTTACTATGAGCAAGTGGCGGGCAACAGAAAAAGTAATTATGAACAAGTGGCGGGCAACAGAAAAAGTAACTATGAACAAGTGGACGGTCGCCGCGGACGCGATAATTGTTATTATCGGCACGCGATAATAAAAAACAATTATCGCCTTTTGTGTGTTGCGGGCAACAGCAAAAGTTACTATGATCAAGTGGCGGGCAACAGCAAAAGTTACTATGAGCAAGTGGCGGGCAAATAGCAAAAGTTACTATGAGCAAGTGGCGGGCAAATAGCAAAAGTTACTATGAGCAAGTGGCGGGCAAATAGCAAAAGTAACTTTAGGCGGCCAAACAGCAAGGCGGGGAAGCCAGGCACGGCCAAAGGCAGCGGGCGTGGCGGCCTGGAGTTTTTGGCGGGAAAAGGCGGGCGCGCCCTTGCTGGGGGATAAGGCAGCAGGCGGGCTTCAGAAAGCCGGCCTGCTGCCCCCCCAGCGAGGGCACGACCGCCCCCTCCAAAAGCCCAGGCGGCCACGCCCGCTGCCAAAGGCCATGGCTGGCTCCCCCGCCTTGCTGTTTGGCCGCCCCTCGCAGCGGGCAAGTGGCGGGCAACAGCAAAAGTTACTATGAGCAAGTGGCGGGCAACAGCAAAAGTTACTATGACCAGCGAACCCGCCGCAAGCCGCATGGTCAGCCGCTGCCCCTTGCTGTGGTCGCCGTCCCCCGCCGCATGGTTTGCTGCTGCCCCTTGCTCTGGTCGCCGTCCCCCGCCGCATGGTCAGCCGCTGCCCCTTGCTCTGGTCGCCGTCCCCCGCCGCATGGTCAGCCGCTGCCCCTTGCTGTGGTCGCCG
>JAZQSG010000079.1:0-3394 GCA_045630025.1 Acutalibacteraceae bacterium | reverse complement strand
TCCACCTTCTATATTTCTGAAAAGCTGGGCGGCACCGATTGGATGATCGGTGACTTGATTGAGCAATATTTCAAGGTTGCACCCGATTTCCATTTTGGTGCGGCTGTGTCGTTGTTGCTTATGCTTATTGTGCTTGTTTCTATCGGCGTAATGAGCAAAACGGGCAATAAAGAAACGGCGGTGGTAGCATGAGAAAAAGCCGCTTTTTAAAGGTTTATACTGCCGTCATATATCTGTTTTTGTTTTTGCCCATGCTTTATTTGGTGCTTTTAAGTGTAAACACCTCAAAAAACACCGGCAGCATTGAGGGCTTTACCCTTGATTGGTATGCCGAGCTGTTCAGCGGTAGCGACTTGTTAAAGCTGCTTGGCAACTCCGTTTTGTTGGCCGTTTGTGCATCTTTGCTTTCAACCGTGCTTGGCACTATGGCAGCCATTGGCATTTATTCAATGAAAAAGCGCGCTCAGTCGGCAATGCTTACCGTTACCAATATACCCATGACCAACCCCGACATTGTTACCGGTATATCATTGGCACTGCTTTTCAGCTTTTTGGGCTATATTTTCAAAACCAATACCTATTTGGGCTTTGGCACCTTGCTTGTGGCACATATTACCTTCTGCCTGCCATACATAGTGCTTTCTGTTATGCCCAAGCTTATTCAAATGGATAAGAACCTGCTGGATGCCGCTTTGGATTTGGGCTGCACCCCTATGCAGGCCTTCTTCAAGGTTACACTGCACGAGATTATGCCCGGCATAGTTTCGGGTCTTATGATGGCCTTTACCTATTCTCTTGATGATTTTATCATCAGCTATTTCGTTGTAGGTACCGATTTTAACACCCTTCCGCTTGAAATATACAACTACGTTAAAAAGCCCATATCACCGTCGGTATATGCGCTGTTTACCCTTATGTTTGTTATTATTATGCTGTTGCTTGTCTCGACAAACTTTATTCAGATGCGTCAAGACAAAAAGAGTAAAAGCAAAGTGGGGGGCGGAGTATGAAAAAACGATTGATTTCATTAGTTGTGTGTATCGCCCTTGTTATTGCCACCCTGCCTATGTTTACCTCGTGCAGTCAAGAGCAAAACGCCCTCAACATCTTTAATTGGGGCCAATATATTGCCAACGGTGAGGATGATACTGTTGACCTTATCGCCAAGTTTGAAAAAGAAACAGGCATTAAGGTTAATTACTTCACCTACGAAAGCAACGAGGCGATGTATGCAAAGCTTAAATCGGGCGGCGCCAGCTATGATATTGTGATCCCATCCGATTACATGATAGCCCGCCTTATTAAAGAAGATATGCTTGACACCATCGACACCTCAAAGCTTAGCAATTATGATAATCTTGATGAGCGCTTTAAAAAGACATACTTTGACCCTGAAGGTAAATACAGCGTTGCTTATACCTGGGGCACGGTTGGAATTATTTACAACAAAAAGTATGTTAAAAAAGATGTAAACAGTTGGGAAATCTTGTGGGATAAAGATTATCAAGACAAGATTTTGATGTTCAGCAATTCAAGAGATGCAATGGCAATCGGTCAGCTGCTTACAGGTGTTGACCCCAATACTACTGATGAAAAGCAGCTTGAAAAGGCGGCCGAAAAATTAAAGAAGCAACGTCCGTATGTTCAAGACTACGTTATGGACCAAATCTTTGACAAGATGATAAATGAGGTTGCGTGGATAGCTCCCTATTATGCAGGAGACTATCTGACAATGGCAGATGAAAATGAAAATCTTGAGTTTTGCCTGCCTGATGAGGGCTTCAACCTTTTTGTTGACAGTATGTGCATACTAAAAGGCAGCAAAAACCGCGATGCCGCTCATAAGTTTATCGATTTCATTTTGCGTCAGGATGTGCAATTTGAAAACGTAGACTATATCGGGTATTCTTCTCCGTTTAAGAGAGAGCTCATCCCCGATGACTACATTGATGATGTATCATACCCAAGTGAAGAGCAGTTGAAACGCTCCTTCTCATACGAGCACCTTGATGCTGTTGCGCTTAAAAAGCTTGACACATTGTGGATAGAGGTGCGAATTTCTTAATTAAAATGCGTGGCTTAATAAGCTGCGCATTTTTTTGTTATACATTGAAAATAATAAAGAAAACACTTGACAAGTGGGTAGGGTAGTGTTATAATCATTTACTGTTGACGCTATGCAGTTTTCAGTGTCAATGATGGAAGTTGTGTTTGTCTTCAAACACAGGTATAAGAGCCATTAGCTCAGGCGGTAGAGCACTTGACTTTTAATCAAGGTGTCCGGGGTTCGAGTCCCCGATGGCTCACCATTTTTTTGGAGGCATAGCTCAGCTGGTTAGAGTGCCTGCTTCACACGCAGGAGGTCACAGGTTCGAGCCCTGTTGTCTCCACCAATGCGTGATTTTACCGCCGTTTGGGCGGTTTTATTTTTGTGTAATAATCTTCTTGACAAAACTCGGCATAAATATTATAATAATCAAGTCTTATGACACGTCTCAATAGCTCAGCTGGATAGAGCATCTGCCTTCTAAGCAGAGGGCCGGGGGTTCGAGTCCCTCTTGGGACGCCAAAAATCCCGTTCACGAAAGTGGGCGGGATTTTTACTTCTTACTTCTTACCTCTTCACTCTTACCTCGAACTAAATTTTGAACGGGATTTTTGGGAAGTAATAAGTAAAAAGTAAGAGGTAATAAGTGTGGCGGCTTCGCCGCTTTTATGCTATAATGCACTTAAAGGTTGGTGATGAAATGAAAAAATTTTTTACTATGTTTTGTGTTTCGTTAATGCTTTTATCGTTTTCTGCTTGTTCAAAAGTCGAGGAATTGGATGCTGAGAATGTGGCTGAAAATTTAATTGAACATATTGAGCAAGGCGATTATGATTCTGCTGCGAATTTATTTTGTGATAATAAGGATAAAGAAGGCAAATCTTTTCCCGAATTATTGAATGAATTTGAGGAAACTACAGGACTTGATTTCCAATCGGGGATTGAAATAGTTGAGTACACTAATTATGAATCAAAGTATTCTGGAATGTACTGTACGATTCCTTGTGCTTTTCTTGATATTGAAACTATTATCGATGGTAAGACGGTTATCATTGATATTGATATGATGAAAAAAGAAAATAAAATTGAATGTTTCTTTTTTAATTTGGAATATAATGACAAATTATTTCAATATGTTTGTGATAGTGAGTGAAAACTCTTTAATTTAAGTTTTGCTTATAATTACAAATATGTTAAAGAAAATCAGGTTTTCACCCAGTTCTTTTTCGGACACGAATGACAAAAATCCCGTTCACGAAAGTGGGCGGGATTTTTACTTCTTACTTCTTACCTCTTCACTCTTACCTCAACTAATATCATTTGAGCATCGGTACCAAAATCATCTAC
>JAZQSG010000078.1:0-1990 GCA_045630025.1 Acutalibacteraceae bacterium | reverse complement strand
GATATTCGCCCCGAAAGCGGATTTTACGGAGAATAAGAAGCGGAGTTGATTTAATTTGAAGGAACGCAAAATTCCTATGCGTATGTGTAACGGTTGCGGTGAAATGATGCCTAAAAACCAAATGATACGCATTGTGCGCGATAACGAAGGCCAGCTTTCACTTGACCTTACAGGTAAGAAAAACGGTCGTGGCGCCTATCTTTGTCACAGCGCTGATTGCCTTAAAAAGGCACGCAAAAATCATCGCATTGACCGCTCCTTACAAATACAAATCCCCGACGAGATTTATGACCGTTTGGAAAAGGAGTTTGCCTGTGAATGATAAAGCGGCCTCCATGCTGGGCATGGCAAGACGCGCCGGTAAATTAGAGGCAGGGTTTGAAAGATGCTCTGCCGCTATCAAATCGGGCAAAGCCAAGCTTGTTACCGTCTGTTGTGATATTTCAGACAAAACCACAAAAGAGATTGTTTTCCTGTGCGAAAAACATAACGTGCAGGTTATTAAAGTCGCTTTTACCCTATCCCAATTATCAGATGCTATCGGCTTTAAAACCGGTATTTGCGCCGTGTGCGACAGCGGTTTTGCCCAGCGTCTGAACCAATTGCTTATCGGAAAGGATGATTGACCTATGATGATTAAATACCGTGTTCACGAGGTTGCTAAAGACTTTGACGTTCAAAGCAAAGAAATCGTGAATATACTTAAAAACTTTTATGAAGAACCCAAAAAGACCCAATCACCTCTTGAAGAGGTTGAGTTGGATATAGTTTTTGAGGTTTTGACCCAAAACAACCAGGTTGAAAGCTTTGACCGCTACTTTGCTATGGGTGAAGCCGCAAGAGCCGAGCGCAAGGCCGCCGCAGAAAAGGCCAAGGCCGACCGTGAAGCCGAGCAGGCACGTATTGCCGCCGAGCTTCGTGCCGCAGCCGCCGCTGCCGCCGCTGCCGCCGCTGCTGCCGCCAAGCCCCAAGAGCAAAAGCCGGCTCCTAAAGCCGAGGCAAAGCCCGCTGCAGCACCTGCAAAAGCTCCTGCCGCAAAAGCAGAGACCAAAACCCCCGCTGCTCCTGCAGCCGCTGCCCCCGTAGCTCCTCCCCCCAAGAAGGAGAAGGGCCCCAGCGTTCAGCCCCAGCGCGGTCCTCATAAGGAAATTCACGTTGATACCCGTGCAACCAACGTTGACCTTGACCGCTATAACGACAAATACGAATCTATCGCTTCAGAGCGTGGTGTAAACACCGCCACCTCAGGCAAGCGTCAGCAGATTAAGCGCCGTCCCCAGCAGAATATGAAAAAGGGACCCAAGCGCGAAACCGAGGCAGATAAGCTGCGCAAGCTTCAGCTTGAGCGCATCAAAAAGATGCCTATTGAAATTACCGTTGGCGACACCATCACCGTTGGTGACCTTGCTGCAAAAATGAAAAAGACCGCAGCCGAGGTTATTAAGGAATTGATGAAGCTTGGCGTTATGGCCGCCGTTACTCAGGAAATCGACTTTGACACCGCAGAAATCGTTGCAACCGAAATGGGTGCAAAGGTTGAGCGCGAGGTTGTTGTTACCATTGAGGAGCGCATTATTGACGATACCGAGGATAACGAGACCAACCTGCAGCCCCGCGACCCCGTCGTTTGCGTTATGGGCCACGTTGACCACGGTAAAACCTCTATTCTTGACGCTATTCGTAACAAAAACGTTGCCGCAGGTGAGGCAGGCGGTATTACTCAGCACATTGGTGCTTACCGCGTAAACCTTAACGGCCGCAACATCACCTTCCTTGACACCCCCGGTCACGAGGCCTTTACCGCCATGCGTGAGCGCGGTGCAAGAGCCACCGACCTTGCAATTTTGGTTGTTGCCGCCGACGACGGTATTATGCCCCAAACCATTGAGGCCATTAACCATGCAAAGGCCGCTAAAATTGAAATTATTGTTGCCATTAATAAGATGGATAAGCCGGGCGCTAACCCCGACCGCATTATGCAGCAGCTTAC
>JAZQSG010000077.1:0-1704 GCA_045630025.1 Acutalibacteraceae bacterium | reverse complement strand
ATGCACCTAAAAAAGATAAATTTTTAGTGGAATAAAAGGCAAAAAGCCACGATAACGCTGACGCGTATCGTGGCTTTTTAACATATTAGGCCGCAAAAATTTGCTTTTTTAGGCGGTTTATCCCTAACCGCAACTCCCTTTGCAGGGAGTTTTGTTGCTTTTATATCATTTTGGGAATAAGCAATATGTAGGGCACGTTAAGCAGGGCAAAACAGCCGCTGAGCATGGTGCGATACATCTTGTCGCCCACCCTTTTGCCAAGCACGATAAATCGGGTAAGCCAATACATAACCACTGCCGCTGCAACGCAGGCCAGCACGGGCACCCAAACCGTGCCCTTATCGTAATTGCAAAGGGTAAGATTTTGCTGCAGCTGACGCTCGCCATAGGTTAAAAAGGCACCCATTATGCCAAAGGCGGCCACGTTGGCCAAGGCGGTGCTTATAAAGGTTGCGCCCAATCGGTCAAGGGCAAAGCGCAGGGGCTTTGGCTTGCCGTCGGCACAGGTGGAGGCGGCGCACAAAAAGCCAAAATTGACAACCAGTGCCGCCAAAATATACAGGGCCATTACCCAAGGGGTGTAAACATATATCCAAAGTGGCACGTGGGTCACCTGCCTTTCAACGCATTAACAGATTAAATATCGCCCAGCTTATTCATTACAAGGCCTGTGATAAGCTTGGGATAGAAATAGGTGGATTTTTGAGGCATCTTTTCCCCTGCTGCGGCAACGTCGCGAATTTCGCTTACGCGGGTGGGGTTCATAACAAAGCAGCAGTTGGCACTGCCACCGTTAACGGCGGCTACTGCCTCGGCAGCATCACGGGTATAGGTGAGGTTGATTTGCTTTGCCATATTCTCTTTATCTATGCCCATTGCGCGCTCAAGCACCAGGGTATGAAGGACGTTTACGTCAAGACCCTTAAGGGCATCGCTGCAGTTGGCGCAAATGCTGTCAAGCTCGGTAGTATCCTTCAAGGTGAGCATATACCACTTATCGGCGCCAACGTAGTATGCAAAGCAGGTTTTGTTTTGCTCATAGGCGGCCTTAAGGGCGGGCAGCATATTATCTGCACCCTGCTGCTCTTCAACGTCAAAGCTTTTTTCGCAAGCAGCAAGAACGGATTTTTCGTCATAATCGGCAACGTCACGCACGATGCGGTGGGTGGGGAATACAACCAAACCGTCACTTTCCATTGCAACAAGCATCATCATAACGAAATCGCAAGCGTCACCCTCTTGAGCTTTGCCCTGCTCGCGCAGATAATTGCGGAAGTTAAGAGAGGTCTCGTATCTGTGGTGACCGTCGGCAATGTAAAGCTTGCGGTCGGCAAACTGCTCGCACAATGCGGCACATTCGGCCTTGTCGGTAACAATCCACAAGCTGTGGGTTACGCCGTCGCCATCGGTAAAGCAATGAACGGGGTTGCCTGCCGAAAGACGGGCAATGGCCGATTCGGTAACGCCGCCGTCATCGTTATAAAGTGAGTAAATCTGACTGAAGTTGCACATAGTGGCATTCATAAGATTAAAGCGGTCGGTTTTTGCCTTTGACAAGGTTTCTTCATGGGGCAAAACGATGCCCTTTGAAAACTCTTCAATATGAACGCGACCGATGATGCCCTTGAACTCGTATTCTTTGCCTTCAACGGTAAAACGCTCGCCATAGATGTAAAGGGCCTCTTGCTCATCCTCTTTAAGAGC
>JAZQSG010000076.1:0-2330 GCA_045630025.1 Acutalibacteraceae bacterium | reverse complement strand
TGCAACTGTCACCCAATGTTATTCTTAAAAGTTTATCCGCTTCGTTAAATGCAGTTACCCCAATACAGGTGAGATTTTCGGCATTATCCACACTGTGTAAACTATAATGATTGTTGTTTGTCGAAACGCTTGAAAGCGCTTCGACAAGCCACTTTTTAAGCGGATATAGCAAAATTAAATTCTATGATTTAATTTTTCACAACATTCATTGCAATGGATATGGACAATTTTCAAAGAAAATTTGCCGCAAAATCAAAGATTTTGTGTCGAAACAAGTTTGTTTCGACTAACCATAACCATTATCAATAAGGGCGACGAAATCCCCCTTGAGCATAGGTCAAAAATATTTGAACGGTTTTACCGTGTGGACTCTGCGCGCAACAGTGACGACAATCACTACGGTCTTGGCCTTGCCATTGCTAAAGCCATTGCCACCTCGCACAAGGGACATATTGCCGTGCACTGCTATGACGGATTTGTAGAGTTTACGGTAGAAATTCCAACGTCACAACAATAAAGGCATTAAAGCAAATTGGCTTAAGCTAACCTAAAGGACTTTTGCGCTCGCACTTGAACAATTAAAAAAAATATGCTATAATTTATCATATTCGAAAAAGAGAGGCAGCGCATAATGGATAATTCAATTAAACGAAATTACTCATTGGATATTGCGAGAATACTTGCCGTGCTTGCAGTTGTTATGATTCATTGCAGCGCAAGCTTTGTTACCGCTTTCAAGCCCTTATCAAGCGAGTTTGTTTTCGGCAGCATTTTTGATGGCCTTGCCAGATATGGCGTGCCCGTTTTTTTAATGATTTCGGGCGCTTTGTTTTTGGATGAAAGTAAAGCCGTTACATTAAAAGACATTTTGTCGAAAAACGTTAAAAGTCTGGCCATTATTACCGTTATATGGGCGGTTATATATTCTTTGTTTAGCAACGTATTGCTGCCGGTTGTTACAAACAACCCCGTTAGCTTAAACAAATTCATAAGAGGTTCTTTGTTAGGTCATTATCATATGTGGTACCTCTATATGATTATAGGCGTTTATCTGGTAACACCGTTTTTGAAAAAATTTGTATGTAAAGAAAATCATAAAATGGTGCTGTTTTTCATCGCCGTATCACTTGTGGCACAGTTTTCTTTACCTTTGATCGATAAGCTGTGTGCAACCTATTTCGACATAGAAATAATCGGCTTATGGATCGAAAAGTTTGATTTAAGCTTTTTCGGCGGTTATATAACCTATTATTTATCCGGATGGTATATTGCCCACGTTGGAATAAAGCAAAAGTTTATTAATTACGTTATATATTGCCTTGGTTTAGTATCTGTTTTGTCGATTGTTTTTTACGTTTTATTTACCGGAGATTACAACCTTGGCTTTGAGAATATCGGATTGCCCGTATTCACCTATTCCGTTAGCATCTTTCTCGCCGTGCAAAATTTGAAGCTTAACCTGAAGGATAAAACAGCTAAAATAATTGTAACTCTGTCAAAGCTCACCTTTGGGGTTTATATCATTCACGTGATGATTTTAACCCTTATCGTTAAACTGTTGCCATATAAACAAAACAGCTTGCTTTATATTGTTTTAACCTTTGTGGCGGTGGTTGTGTTCTCTTTTGCGGGCTCGTATATTATTTCAAAAATTCCCTTTGTAAAAAAACTTATAAAAGCATAATTTTACGCTTAACGCGCTGCATTGCCGAATGAACGGCAAGTATATATGGAAGGGCAACCTTGACGAGATTTGTTACGAACCCATAGGCAGCGTTATCGGTACCCATGCAGGGCCCGGCGCGGTTGCCGTTGCGTTTTTTAAAAACAGCTGATAATAAAAAACGGAGTGAAACCACTCCGTTTTTTTATTTGTTTAACACTTGTAAGACCGTGTTTTTTATATCTTTCATTCCTTGTATGGTGGGGTGACCGCACTTTTTATCAATGCTATTGAATTTAATGGGTGTAAAGCCGTGTCTTTCGCAATTTTGCAACAAACAATCGGCAATTTCTTGCTTTAAATCGGTGTTGATTAAGCAATAAACGGTTGTTTCAGGCATAGCTTCTTTTACAAGCTTAAAAAAGCAACACACGGCAGGAAGTACGCAAAACAGGTCGCTTTCTTGCCAATCGCCGTACATAACCTCGCCCAAGTCGGCGTTTATCCAGCTATCGTTTGTGCCGCCGAAAATAAAGGCCGTATCTATTTGATTTTTTTCAAAAAAACCCTTTTCCATCAGCTGCCTTAACCTGTATATGAAAGAGGAAGAACGTGAGCAATCTGAATTATTATAGCCCCTGTAGCCAATGGTTGACCCCGACCAGCT
>JAZQSG010000075.1:0-14830 GCA_045630025.1 Acutalibacteraceae bacterium | reverse complement strand
CTTTGCTGCTGACCGCCTGAGAATTCGTGAGGATAGCGATAAAGTGCATCCTCCGGCAGACCAACCGTTAAAATCATTTGTTTGACCAGCTCTTTCTTTTGAGAGGTGGTCATTTTTGCGTTTTTAAGCAGTGGCTCCATTACAATTTGCCACACCTTTAAACGGGGGTTAAGGGAAGCGGCAGGGTCTTGAAATATCATTTGAACGTTTTTGCGATAGTTCTTTTTTTCTGCCCTTTTAAGCTTTTTCAGGTCTTTGCCGTAAAAGAGTATTTTTCCATCGGTGCGGTCTAAAAGGCCTACAATGGCCTTGCCTAAGGTAGATTTGCCGCAACCCGATTCACCAACTAAACCAACCGTTTCACCGGCAAAAATATCAAAGGTTATGCCGTCAACGGCTTTAAGCATTTTTTTCGAAAAGCCCTGGTTTTGCGGAAAGTGAACCTTAAGATTATCTAACGAAATAATAGGGTTGTTATCCATTACAGGCACCTCCCCGACAGATTGCACATAACGTGGTGGTTGGGTTCAACCTCAACCGTTTGGGGCAACGCCTCGCAGCATAGCTCGCAAGCAAATTGGCAACGGTCGGCAAACTTGCACCCCTTTGGCAGATTATATAAAGGGGGCACAACCCCGGGTATGCTGTAAAGCTCATCAACACTTTGGTCTAAAGAGGGGATGCTTTTAAGCAGTCCTTTTGTGTATGGGTGCTGGGGGTTGCTGAAAATGCTGTCAATAGAGCCCTCTTCAACGATGTTGCCGCAATACATAACGGCGGCGCGATCACACATTTCGGATATAACGCCCAAATCGTGAGAAATCATTATAATCGAGGTGCCATACTCCTGCCGTATTTTTTTGGTAAGCTCCAAAATCTGTGCTTGAATGGTAACGTCCAAAGCGGTGGTGGGCTCGTCTGCAATAAGCAATTGGGGGCGGCAAGACAGAGCAATGGCAATCATAACGCGCTGACGCATACCGCCCGACAAAGAGTTGGGATATTCGTTTACGCGCTTTTCGGGCATAGGAATACCAACTGCATCTAAAAGACGTATTGCCTCCGCCTTTGCTTGGGCAGCAGACATCTTTTTGTGTACCATCATCGGCTCCATAATTTGCTTGCCAATGGTCATCAAGGGGTTAAGTGAGGTCATAACGTCTTGAAAAATCATGGCTATTTTATTGCCTCTTATGTTGTTCATCTCTTTTTCAGAAATAGACAGCAGGTCTTTCCCGTCAAAAATAATTTGGCCCGTTATAGATGATTGCTTTTTGGGCAGCAGTCGCATAATTGACATCGAGGTCATACTTTTGCCGCAGCCGGATTCACCTACAAGCCCAAGTATTTCACCCTTTTTAACCGAAAAGCTTACGTTGTCAACGGCGGTTACAACGCCTCTGTCACTTTGTAAGCGGGTGGTTAGATTTTTTACTTCTAAAATATTACTCATGGCGGCAACCTCAATTCTTCTTTTTGGGATCAAGCTTATCCCTGAGGGCATCGCCTAAAAGGTTAATCGAAAGCACCACTAAAAATATGGTAAGGTTGGGGCTTAAAACGTATGAAATGCTGGAGCTGACGTAGCGGTTAGCGCTATATAGCATAGATCCCCAGGCGGGGGCAGGGGGCTCAAGGCCCAAACCCAAAAAGCTCATACCTGCCTCAATAAGAATTGCGGTGGCGGTAAGCATAGCAAACTGAATAACAATAACCGACATACAGTTGGGCAAAATTGTTCTAAACATAATATAGCCGTTGCCTGCACCTGCAACCTTGGCGGCCGCAACGTAATCTTGCTTTTTAACCACCAGCACGTTGGCTCTTACAAGCTTTGCAAAGCGTGGAAAGCTTACGGCTGAAATGGTTAAAATCAGTGACAAAACCGAGGTGTCAAGCACTGTGCTTAGCAAAATGGCCAAAAGTATAGAAGGAAAAGACTGAAACGCATCCATTATTCGCATTATGATGTTATCTAAGGTGCCGCCAAAATAGCCCGAAATAAGCCCTAACGGCACGCCTATAAGGGCAGACAGCAATGCGGTACCAAGCCCCACGCAAACCGAGCTTCTTGCACCGTAAACGATGCGGCTGAAAATATCTCTGCCTACCTCGTCGGTACCTAAAATATGCTCGTTGCTTGGGGAGGTTAACCGACTGGTCATATCAATGGCCAGGGGGTCGTATGAGGTAAAAAGTGACGGCACAATTACCATTAAAAGCACAATGGCCAAAACGGTAATGGCAAAGACCGTTACAAATTTAACTTTTCTGACTTTCTTCGGCATATTTACTCCAATTCAATTCTCGGGTCAAGTATGACGTACAGTATATCCATCAGCAAATTAATAACAACAAAAGCGACGGCAATAATCAAAACTGCACCCTGTACTGCGGGATAATCGCGGTTAGATACCGATTGGCATATAAACCAACCCAATCCGGACCAGCCAAAAAGCTGCTCAACAATTACGGTTCCGCCCAAAAGGGTGGCAAACTCAATGCCCACAACGGTAACAAGTGTGGTTGATATGTTTTTAAGAATGTGCCGCCTGTTAACCAATCTTGTGGGGATACCCTTTGCTCTTGCGGTGCGAACGTAGTTTGAAGAAACAACCTCCATGGTTTCACTTCTTACAAAGCGAGTCAGCACGGCAATTAGGTACAAACCAAGGGTAACGGCAGGCAAAATCAAAAACCTTATATTATCCTTGGGGCTTTCCGAAAAGGGAATATAACCGTTTGAGGGCAGCAAATTCAGCTTAACCGAAAAGATGATGATAAGCAGTAATCCGGTGCAAAAGCTTGGCATAGCCAAAAATCCGGTTGAAAAAACGCTGGCTGTCTGGTCAAGTGCGCTTCCCGATTTTATGCCCGACATAATGCCAAGGGGTATGCCAATGGCCACCGCCAACAGAATAGCCACCAAAATCAGCTCAATGCTTACTACCAGCTTATCCATAATAATATCGGTCAAGGGCACACCGTTTTGTAAGGATACGCCCAAATCTCCTTTAAGGCAGTTGCCTATCCAAATGCCGTATTGCACAACTATGGGCTTATCAAGGCCCAGCTCTTTTTCAATACGGGCAACGTTTTGGGGAGAGTAGTCGCCATAAGGTCCAATGCGGTTTTTGACAGGGTCACCGGGAGAAAGTCGCACAATTACAAAAATCATCACCGTAACAATAAAAAGTACGGCAATGGACATAAGCAATCGGCGGCATATATATTTTAACGTCGATTTCCAACGCATCAATAACTCTCCTTTTAAAATTCAGCAATGCTGCCCGAGAATAAATCTCAGGCAGCATAGACGGGTTTAATTATTTAAAACTGGCGTTCTTAAAGAATACGTGACCCATGGCGTTAACCGAAACACCGTTAAGGTTGTTGGCCATACCGTTAAGGTTGGCACACTCAACGTAAGAGCAAACGGGTCTGTACTTAACAATATCTTCTTGAATCTTCTTGTAGTTGGCCTCGCGCTCTGCACCGTCAGCACCGTTGGCGCTTGAAAGTATAAGCTGGTTAAGCTCGGGCAAATCCTTGGTCTGATGGTCGGCCAAAGCAGTCATAATAACAGAGCAATAGGTTGAGGGGTCGGTGCCTACCATTGAGTAGTAGTTGGCAATCATTTCGTATGAGCGCTCAAGATAAGCGTCCAACCAAACTGAAAGCTCGCAAATATCAATTTCCATTTGAACGTTAAGCTTTTTAAGAGCATCCTGCCAAATAAGCAAGGTCTGCTGAGAGGCAACGTCGCTTGAAAGCACCTGCACCTTAAACTTAAAGCCGTCTTTATATTTGGTTTTTGACAAAACCTCTTTTGCCTTTTCTAAGTCGTAGCCCTCGGTATCAACCTCTGCATAATACTTTGCGGCAGAGGGGAAGGGGCTCTTAGAGGCAGATGCCTTGCCGCCAAATACCTGTTGGGCAACGGTGTTTCTGTCAAGTGCAAGGAAAAGAGCTCTTACAACCTCGGGGTCAGCCAAAGCAGCGTTGTTATGGCGGCCAACCTCAAACTCGTAAACGGTGCTTGCATATTTAGATTCAACCAGCTTAAGAGAGCTTGACTTTTCAACGGTGCTTGCCGATTCGGTGTCAATGCTGGTAAGGAACTGAACGGTGTTAGATTGCAAGCTGGTCACGGCAACGGTGGGGTCGGGAATTATTTTAAGCACAAGCTGCTCAAGCTTAACGTTGTCTTTATCCCAATACTCGTCAAATTTTTCAAGCTTAATGCTGTCGTTGGGGGTCCAGCTTACAAATTTGAAAGCGCCGGTACCGATGGGCTTTGATGCCAAAGCTTCGGGGGTAGTGCTTTTGGAAGCAATAGCGGTATATGCCAGGTTGTCGATGAAACCTGCCTGGGGAGATGCCAATTTAATTTCAAGAGTATACTTATCGGTGGCAGTCATTTTTTCAACGTTGGCATACTGAGAGTTGCGCCATGCACCGGTCTTTTCGTCGTTTATGGTGTTAATGGTGTAAATAACGTCGTCAGCGGTAAAAGCTTCACCGTTGTGGAACTTAACACCCTCGCGAAGTTTAAATACGTAGGTGGTATCGTCAACCTTATCATAGCTTGTTGCAAGGTCGTAAACCAGCTTCATATCCTCGTCGTAGTGGAAGAGGGCTTCGTAGCAGTTAAAGTTGATAACGCGAACGAAAGCGTTTTGCTGGTTGGTGAAGGGGTTGTAGTTATCAATATCCTGATCGATACCGATAGTCAAAGTTTTAGATGCTTTGTCGGTTTTGTCACCGTTGTTGCCGCAACCTGCAAGGGCGGTCATACACAAAGCAAGACATAAAATCAAAGCCAAAATCTTTTTCATGATAAAAACCTCACTTTTCAATCATACTTAAATCAAAGGGAGTACCTTTTGATATTTTACGGCAAACCTTTTTGCCTAAAAGACTGTTGTAATAGCGGGGGTGCAGGCCGTTGCTTGGCCTTACTACGCGCAGATTTTTTTCGTCCAAAAGGTCGCCTTCTTCAACGTCCTCGGCGATGAAAATGGATTTTCTGAACAATCTGCTGCGTTCCTCACCCTCTGACAAGGTGTAGTCAGCCGCTCCCAAGGTTTTAGAGGCGTTGTTAACGTCTTCAACCAGCTGAGCAAATTCTGATGGCTCCATAGAAAAAGAGCAATCGGGATTTTCTATATCGCGGCTCAAACACATATGCTTTTCGATAACTCGGGCGCCAAGTGCAACGGCAACAACTGATGCCAAAGAGCCCATTGAGTGGTCTGAAAGACCAACCTGTACGCCGTATTTTTGGCGCATATCGGGAATTGCGTTAAGATTCATCTCGTCAAATTGGGCGGGGTAGTCACTGCAGCATTTAAGCAAAATAATGCGGTGGTTGTTTTGCCTGTGGCAGGCATCAACCGCTTCTCTTATTTCATCCTCAGTGCCCATTCCGCAAGAGATAAGCATTGGCTTACCCTTTGAAGCGACGTATTCAATCAAAGGAATATCTATCAGCTCGGGAGATGCAATTTTATAAATCTCGGTGCCTATATCTTCAAGCAGGTCAACCGCAGTTTTGTCAAAGGGGGTCGACAAAAAGTCTATACCAACCCTTTCGCATTCCTCTTTTATGATTTTGTTCCACTCAAGGGGAGTACATGCCTCTTGATACAGCTGATACAGACGATAACCGTCCCAGGTGCCGCCGTGAATATAAAAGCACTCGTTATCACTGTCAAGGGTGATGGTATCAGCGGTGTATGTTTGAATCTTCAAGCAATCGGCACCTGCTTTTTTTGCGGCGGCCACAATGGCCAACGCATTTTCAAGCTTGCCTGCGTGATTGCCCGACATTTCTGCTATGGTATATACTTCACCTTTAGAGACCTTATCCCACAAATGATTCAATGCATATGCCTCCTTCGGTTATTACCAAATAATTGTATAATCTAAAGTTATATAGGTCAATGTTAAAAATTTATGATGTTTTTATTTTTTTATGTTGGCGTGGCGATACTCCTGAGGAGTGAGCCCCGTAGTCTTTCTGAAAACCTGAGAAAAATACCCGGCAGACATAAATCCTATTTGCTTTGAAATATCACCGCTTGACAGCTCCGTGTTGCACAGCATAGCTTGCGCACGCTCAATGCGAAGCTGGGTGATAAAGGTGGTAATGCCCATACCAACCTCGCGCTTAAACAGCTGGCTGCAATAGGTGCTTGACAGCCCAACGGCGTTACTTACCTGTTGCAAGCCCAAATCTACGCTTGAAAGGTTTTCTTCAATAAAACTTTTGGCGTGCTGAATAACCGTTTTTTCTTCGTTTTCACGAATGTTTTTAATCATCTCTAACAGACGTGAAGAGGTTTTCATAATCCATTCGGTTATAATTTCGGTGTGGTTTTGGCGCATAATCCATCTGTATGGGTCGGTGCCCTCAAGCACCTCGTCAACGTCTACACCTGCGTTTGATGCGGCGTGCAGCAAATGCACCGCAACCTCAACCAGCGACCGCCTTATACTGCTGCCCGAAACGTTGGGTCTGTGCCTTACGCTTTCAACCAATTCGTTAAGACGCAACTCCATTTTACCCAGGTTGCCGTCTTTAAAGCAACCTATAACGCGGTCAATTTCAATGCCGTTACCGCGGCTTATATTGTATTCAAACTGCACCAGGGTGGCGATGTTAACAACACCGCTGTCGGCATATTGAAATTTATAGCTCAGCATTTCCTGCGCGTTTGAAACCGATTCGGCAATTCCTTTATAGTTGTCAACAATGTTGCCGATACCAATAAAAACCTCAAGCTCAAAACGGTTAACCAAGGTTTTATTCATATCAATAAAAAATTGGTTAATTTGCTCCGACAAAATAGGTTGACCGTCAAAGGCCAACAAAACGGCAATGTTGTTATAGCTGTTAAGCAGAGTGTAGTGGGCAACGGGCAAGTTATCCAAAATTTTATCTACGCACTGCTCGTATTCTTTAAGCACCTCGTCCTTTTCGGCGTAACTAACGGGGGAATATACGGGTGCTACCATAGCCACCACGAAGGGGCCGCTCAGCCAATCAAGTCCAAGCACTTCTTTTCGAATATTAATTTCTTCGTTGGTTATTTCCCGTTTTCCGTCAAAAAGAAAACGGATAAAGTTATCTCTTTGATAGTTTTTTTCACTAAAGATAGCTTTATCCATAATTATCTCTCCAATATATCAGATTTTATCAGTCTTTGATAAATCTTTCGTATTTTATTTCGGCAATCATCCAGTCGGAAAGATTGTCTATATCCTGGGTTTCGGCCTCGGGCATTTCAATAGGCAGCACCTTGCCGGAGCCCTGAATTTCGCCTGCATACACGTCGGCGCGGTAAACGTAAAACTGACCGCAATCGTGATAGATTGGCTCAAGGTCCTGGCTGCGTGTGTTTTTGTGTTCGGGATATTGATATTCAAGGCAGCCGTCTCTTACCACCATTGCTCTTTGAGGGGGAAAGCTGTATGCAACAACGGGCATAACTGCATCGGCATCGCTTGAAGCAAGCAGTTCAACTGCTTTTTGCAGCTTTTCGGCGGTAACAAAAGGGGCGGTGGGGTAAATGCAGGTCATAATATCAAATTTTTCACCCAGCTCGCCATAGCGGTCAAGCACCTCAATAAGCACGTCACGGGTGGTGGCAAAATCATTGCTGGTTGCCTCGCTTCTTAAAAAAGGCACCTTGGCGCCATATTCACGGGCAATTTCGGCAATTTCTTCACTGTCGGTAGAAACCATTACCTCGCTGAAAAGGCCGCTTTTTAAGGCCGCCTCAATAGAATAGGCAATAATGGGTTTGCCGCAAAAGCTTTTTATATTTTTTTTAGGAATTCTTTTTGAACCGCCGCGGGCGGTGATTATAGCAATGTTTTTCACGGTTATCTCCTATTTAATTCTTGCAACAGCTGTTGCAATTCTTGCTCGTTTTCGGGGTTAAAAATGCGTTTTTCCGCTTGGGCTTGGTTTATAATTTCACACAGCCGATTCATTGCCTCCGACAAACCGCCCTCCTGATGAATCATCAGCTTGT
This sequence comes from Acutalibacteraceae bacterium, assembly GCA_045630025.1. Taxonomy (GTDB): domain Bacteria; phylum Bacillota; class Clostridia; order Oscillospirales; family Acutalibacteraceae; genus RGIG2206. Next base: position 6,788 of record JAZQSG010000075.1, on the reverse strand, counting down.
ACAGCAACACCGAGGGGCACTCGGCGGCGGGCAGATCGTCAAACATATAGGCAGAAAACAACGCGGTTGAGTTGACGGTCATCATCATCAAGGGGGCGCATTGCTTTTGCAAAAGCATTACCTCGTAAGGCATCTTTGTTTTTATCAGTCCAAAAGGACGCCACGCCTCTTCTGCGCTTGAGCGGGGATGCATTTTTACAACGCTGTGAGCGGCAAACAAATCGATTGCCGATTTTAAAGCGTCTTGCTCAATTTTTTGGTCGTCGTTGTTTTGGTCGTTTTCGTTGGGCTGTTCAAGATAAAGAATACCGCCGTCTATCTTTACGTCCTCATCCAAGGGCCAGATGGCACTAACTGCTTCGCGGCGCAAGCGGCAGGCCTCGGGGCTTTGCAGTATGGGGCGCAGGTCATAGCCAAGGTTTGCAACCATATACTGCGGCTTATATACGTAAACCGTGTTAATTTTATCAACGTATGATAGGCGGCCGTTAAGCTTAAGCAGCTTTTGGGAAATAACCTTTGGTTTGTAAATTCCTTCTCGTATGTAGGTGCCAATGCCGTCGTCGCCAAAGGCAAAGCTGCATTCAACACCTCGCTTTTCATACCTTTTCATAATATATGTCAGGTCAATAAAATCCAAAGCGAAGCAAATAAAATGAGTAAACTCGGTATTATTGCCGATTTTGCGCATGGTGGATGCAGGTATAAAGGCGTTTACAAGCCGTTTAAGGTTATCCAACTTGGTTTTATAGCAGTTGTTAAAAAGAATTACCTCGTCAAAAACTCCCGTATCTTTAATTCGTTGCAGCAGCTGCCGATCGACGTTAAAGTGGTTGAGTATGATAAGGGTGGCCCTTTCATCCGAAAAGGTGCCGCTTTGCATAGTGATGGCAGCGGTGATATGAAAGGGGGTGGCACATAAATAACCGACCATTACTTTTCGGCTCCTTTTTTGGTGCATTGTATGCAAGCTCCTGCGGCAAACCAAAAGATTGCTTGAAAGAAGTTGGCACCCATAAGCACAAAGTTGGTTTCAAACACGTTGTTTATTAAAATGGCAAGCACCATTGGCACAGCAAGGGCAAAAATCAAATAACTTTTGCTTTTGGTATTGCCTGCAAATAGGGTGGTCGCAAGGTGCTTTATAACCTTAATTACACAGTACAGCAAAAACACAAGCATGGGTATAAAGGCTATCAATCCGCCGTTAACAAGAATTTGAACGTAGCCGTTGTGGGTATTGCCGCCGGCGTAATTGATATAAAACTCTTGGTCTTCGGTGTAGGTTGCGCCCTCTGACTTGGTGTTTTCCATATATTTTACGGGATGGTTTACGCCAATAACCATATTTTTGCCCTTAAGCAAAGAAAGGTTAGAGGCCCAAATGCTTGAGCGCTTGTTGGTTATATCAATGTCCTCACGGTTGGCCTCTACACGGCCGGCAGAGCCCAGCATAGCGTTTTTAATAACGTCGGGCAGCTGGTCAAAGGGCACGTTGCCGTGCTCAAGACGATAGTTAAAAATCATTGCCTGGCATGAGATTTTATTGGCAACGGTAACCGCGCCTACACACACAACAACAGCTGCAAGCAAGCTGGCAACGCGTATGCCTATTTGCTTCCACGCTTTAAGGTTGGCCTCTTTTTTAAAGGGCGGGCGCAGCACAAGATAGGATATCACAAGCACAATTCCCGATACGTAGGTGCCTCTTGACAGGGCAACCGAAATATACATAACTGCCGCCAAAATTTGAATTACGGCCAAAGCTCGCCAAAGCAGCTTAAGGCGCATATCCTTTGATAAAAACAGCACTATAAAGCTTGCCCAAATTAGTATCAGCGCATAAAATCCGCCAACGTTGGGGCTTGAAAATATGCCAAACAAACGGTTTTCGGCAAAGCCCACCTTAATTTCAACCCCCGAGCGACCGACGACGGTGCTTGAATAGAGGTTTATAAACATCCAATCAGAAACTACCATCAAGGCGCCAATAACAACGCCCAGCACGCGGGATAAAATTCCAAAGCTTTTGCGATAGTCGTCGGAACTTTTGCCGTGCTGAGAGTAAAGCACCAAAATGCACAGGGCAAAATAGCACAGCTTGCCTATCATATCAAAACCGCCGTGCTTAAAATTAATTACCTGACCTGCAAGGCATGCAACCAAAAACAGCAAAAGCAAAGCAATGCCCTTTTCGGTCCAGCTTTTTTTGCCGCCAAACAAATAGATTTTGGCGCAAATTGCAACGCCCCAAAGGGCAAAACCGATAAGCACGTAACGGGTAAAATCCAAAACGTTAATAAGGGTAACCATATTTATTGCAAGCCAGGGCAGATAGCACAAGGCAAAAAGTTGAGGGGAAAGAATTTTATTTAAAAGACTTTTCATTGTGCACCTCACTTTTTAAGAATGCTTTTTATAGCACCTCTGTACCGCCAGGCGAAAAATACCAACGCGGCAAGGTAAACGGCTATAAACGCGTATCTTATTATAAAATTATCATACAAAAAGATCATACCTGTCGATACAGCACCCAGACCTGCCAACACTAACAAAATAAAGCGATAGCTGTAGGCACGGTGCTTTTTCATAATTCGCACCAATGCGGCGTGAATAAACAGCAGCCACAAATAACCCACCAAAGTGGTGTATGCTGCGGCTACGTATCCAAACTTGGGTATAAGCCACAAATTCAGCAGATAGTTGAGCAGGGCGGCCGAAACGCTGGCAAGAGCCATGCCCACGGTCTTTTTATAAAACTGCTCGATGTTAACGAACATTGTGTATAAAAATTGGCACATGCAGCCCAACGCAATGGGTATCATAATGGCCTTTGCCGCCATATACTCTTTGCCACCCATAATGTAAAGCACCTCGGGCGCAACAAGCATAAGCCCAACGCCGAACAAAACGAAAATGCCGATGTATTTTTTAGAAACACTTCTAATGCTTTCAAAATCCTTTTTGTTAAGCTGCTCGGCAAGCCAGGGGCTGAAAGCACCGTTTAACGCGGTAACAAGCAGGGTTACAATCATAGCAACACTGTAAGCAACGCTGTAAAGAGCGTTGTCTGCCTCACCGCACATCTTGGTTATCATAATTCGGTCGGTAGAGTTAAGCACCGTAATGGATAAAAGATGGGGTACGTAGGGCAAACAGATTTTGAAGGCGTATTTCCATGCGCCAAAGTCGATTTTTTTGCCCTTTGCCGCAATAAGAATGTAAAGCACAAGGCCCACAAGAGCTACGGGTATAACGTGACCAAACACGCGACCTGCCAGCTTGTTTGACATTACAATAATCAGCACCACCGATAACAGGCAAGAGCCAAAGGTGGAAAGCATGCTTATGGCAACCGAACTTTTGTATCTGTAAAAGAAACGTTCTTGGGTTTGAAACAGTTGCAAAGCGGGGAAGAAAAGCAGATAAACAAACATGCAGTTTATATAGACGGGCTCAATCTCAAAAAAGGTGCTTATGGGGGCCATAAATATATTAAATACAACCGCCCAAACAATGGTGGACAGGGTGCTTAAAGACAAGGCCGAAAAAACGTAGCCGTCTATTTGCTTTTCATAATCGTACCTGGCGCTGATAAGTGATGCCTCAACGTTAAGGGTTACAACAATAACCAAAATATTAAGCCAGGAAGAAATGTTACTGAAAGCGCCAAATTCTTCTTCAGAAAGAATTCGGGTAAAAATGGGGGTGGAAATAAACAAAATACCCTTGGTTAAAAAGTTGGATATTGTGTACCACAATCCGGATTTTACAACAACGTTACCTTTGCTCATATGTAAATAGTATCCTTCTCTTTAGACGAAGTTTAATACGTGCCGAAATTTTCCAATTTAATAACTACGTTATTATACACCAAAAATTGCATAAAAGCAAGTCGAAATTTGCTTAAGGGCGAAAGAGCGGGCGATTGCAAGAGGCAAAAAAACGCACCCCTAATTAATTAGGGGTGCGTAAAAGCTATTATAATCCGTCGATGTATCTGCAGGCCGCAACGGCTGCAACAGCTCCGTCGGCGGTGGCGGTGGCCACCTGACGAACCTGCTTTTTGCGGCAGTCGCCGGCTACAAAAACGCCGGGTGTTTTTGTTAAGCAATCTTCGGTAGAGTCAATATATCCGCGCTCATCCAAAGCGGCCAAATGAGCAAACGCCTCGTTTTCGGGCACAAGGCCTATGGCAACAAACATACCGTCTGCTTTAATTTCTGCGGTGGCGCCGTCGCTTACTCGCTTGGTGATAACACCGCTAAAGGCATCACCGTCGGGAATAGCGTCAATAACGGTGCCTGTAATAATTTCAACGTTTTCACGCTTTTTGAGTATATCCTGCAGCTGCTGCTCGCCCGTCAAAAAGTCCAGGTTTTGCACTACGTAAACCTTGTTGCAGGTTTCGCTCAAAAGCACCGCCTCTTGCAGAGCAGAGTTGCCGCCGCCTACAAGAATAACGTCCTTGCCTTTGTAAAAAGCACCGTCGCACACGGCACAAAAAGATATGCCCTCGCCTATAAACTTTTCTTCGTTTTCAAGGCCCAAATGTCTGTGCTTGGCACCGTTTGCAATAATAACCGCCTTGCCCTCGTAGGAGTTGCCGTCTTCGGTTAAAACGGCCTTAACGGCGCCCTTATCTTCAATACCGGTAACCGTTTCCACCTCAACCTCGGCACCTTGAGCCAGGGCCTGCTCAACCATAAGGTCGGCAAGACCACTGCCGCTGATGCTTTCAAAAGCAGGGTAGTTTTCTACCTTTGGTGAAAAGGTGATTTGACCGCCGAAGGCGCCCTTTTCAAGCAGCAAAACGCTTTTGTTGGCGCGGCGGGCGTATATTGCGGCGGTAAGACCGGCGGGGCCTGCGCCTATAATTATAATGTCATACATGGTGTTGCACATCCTTTATAACAAGTGTGGCACACTTCGGGGGAAGTGTGCCACTTGATTTTGGTCAAAACAACGGCTTATTGAACCGACTGAATGAACTTTTTAACGTTGGGCACAGAAACGAATTTTTCGGCTTTGCCGTCTTTAATTACAACAAGAGTAGGAGCTTGCTTGATGCCAAATGCCTCGGTCAGCTCTTTGTTCTGCTCGGCAAGCAGGTGGGTGTATTCGATTTCTGCCTTTTTAAGTAAGCTTTCTGCAACCTTGCAGTTGGGGCAGGTGGCAGATGCAAAGAGGTAAATGCCATCCTCAAGAGCAATTGGTTGCTGCTGTGCAACGCAAGAGCAGCTTTCGGCAACAACGCCGCTTCTGGTCATAACAGAGTTGGCAATATCATAGGTCTTACGCTCTTTATATTCTTGTGATTTACCGTCGTTCCAGTTCTTAACGGGTCTGTAATAACCGGTGATTCGGCTGTAAACCTCTGTCTCTTTGCCGCACTTGGGGCAGGTGTAAACCTCGCCTGCAATATATCCGTGCTCGGCGCAAACGGAATAGGTGGGAGAAAGGGTGTAATAGGGCAGACGGTAATTTTCTGCAATCTTGCGGATGATAGATGCAGCTGAACGCCAATCGGGCAGCTTTTCACCAATGAATGCGTGGAAAACGGTACCGGAGGTGTAAAGGGTCTGCAACTCGTCCTGAATGTCAAGAGCAGTAAAGATATCGTCGGTGTAGCATACGGGCAGATGAGAAGAGTTGGTGTAATAAGGAGTTTCTGCATCTGATGCACAAATGATATCGGGATAACGCTTGCGGTCGTGCTTTGCAAGACGGAAAGAGGTGGATTCGGCGGGGGTTGCCTCAAGGTTATAGAGGTCGCCGTACATCTCTTGATAGTCAGACAAGCGCTCACGCATATGGTTAAGCACGTTCTTGGTAAATTCTTGGGTTTCGGGGTGGGTCATATCCTTTGCAATCCACTTGGCGTTAAGGCCTGCCTCGTTCATACCAACAAGACCGATGGTAGAGAAGTGGTTGTTAAAGGTGCCAAGGTAACGCTTGGTGTAGGGATAGAGACCCTCGTCAAGCAAACGGGTGATGATGGTGCGCTTTACCTTAAGTGAGCGAGCGGCAATATCCATCATATGGTCAAGGCGCTTGTAGAAGTCGGCCTCATCCTTTGCAAGGTAAGCGATGCGGGGCATATTGATGGTAACAACGCCCACAGAACCGGTGCTTTCACCGCTGCCGAAGAAACCGCCCGACTTTTTGCGAAGCTCACGAAGGTCAAGACGAAGTCTGCAGCACATGCTTCGAACGTCAGAGGGCTCCATATCGCTGTTAACGTAGTTAGAGAAGTAAGGGGTGCCGTATTTTGAGGTCATCTCAAAAAGAAGCTTGTTGTTCTCGGTTTCAGACCAGTCAAAGTCACGGGTGATCGAGTAGGTGGGGATGGGATACTGGAAGCCGCGGCCCTGGGCATCGCCTTCGATCATGGTTTCGATGAAAGCACGGTTGACCATATCCATTTCGGCTTTGCAGTCTTTGTACTTGAAGTCAACTTCCTTGCCGCCCACGATACAGTTGAGTTCAGCCAGATCCGGGGGAACAGTCCAGTCAAGAGTGATGTTGCTGAAAGGTGCCTGAGTACCCCAGCGGGAGGGAGTGTTCACACCGAAAATAAAGGATTCGATGCACTTTTTGACCTGATTGTAGTCCAGATTGTCGATCTTGACAAAAGGAGCAAGGTAGGTGTCAAAAGAACTGAATGCCTGCGCGCCTGCCCATTCATTCTGCATGATGCCGAGGAAGTTCACCATCTGGTTGCACAAAGTGGCAAGGTGAGAAGCCGGAGCAGAGGTGATCTTGCCGGAAACACCGCCCAAACCCTC
>JAZQSG010000074.1:0-11428 GCA_045630025.1 Acutalibacteraceae bacterium | reverse complement strand
ATTGTTGACGCCGTTATAGGTATGGAGGGTAACGGCCCCACCCAGGGCAGCCCCAAAAAAATAGGCGCTATTATTGCATCACCCTCGCCCTATCTTGCCGACCGAGTTTGCGCGCATATTATAGGTATGAAGCCCGACGAGGTGCCCTCTCTTTACGCTTCGATTGAAAGAGGACTTGCCCCCGAAAATATAAAAGACATTGCCATTTACGGCAACGTCGATGATTTTGTGGTATCTGATTTTGACACTATTAAGGTTTCAAGAAGCTTGCAATTTTACGGCAATTCTTTTTTCGGAAAGCTGCGAGGCAAATTTTTTGAGCTTTGCCTCACCTCTAAGCCCGTGCTGAAAAGCAAGGCGTGCGTGGGGTGTAACGAATGCGGCAGAATATGCCCTGCCAAGGCCATTACCATGGTTAAGGGCAAGGCGGTAATTGAACGGGACAAATGCATAAAATGCTTTTGCTGTCAAGAATTTTGCCCCAAAGGTGCTATGAAGGTAGGGCGCACCGCCATAGCAAAGCTGCTTAACAAATAAGCTTATTCCTTTTGCTGAGAATTGGGCTGATCTTCCTCGTTTGGAAGGTTTGGCTGCTGAGATTGGCGCTTTTTGCCCCAGCGGTCAACCGCCCAGCATATTACGCCGATAAGCGCCATTATGGCACCCCAGCCCAAAACAAAAACCAAAAGTTCTGCAATACTATCCATATAACCACCTAATTATAGCCAAAGCCCCGAAAAATCGGGGCTTTTCTTTATTTTTTAAGCACCTTTTCAATATAGTCGCGCCACATTTTATAAACTCTGTCGGGCTGAAACATTTGGGCTCTTTCTGCAGCGCAAGCACCCATATTATCCATTTCTTGAGGATGCTCGAGGGCCCAAAGCATTTTTTCAGCCAGGGCATTTTCATCCATAATGGGCACAAGCAAGCCGTTTTCACCGTTTTGCACAACCATTCGCGGGCCACCGCAGGGGCAATCGGTAGAAATGGCGGGAACACCCATTGCCAACGCCTCTAACAAAGCGTTAGGCAGCCCTTCGTAGTCGGATGACAAAACGAAAAGTCGGGCGCTGCCCACGGTAGCTATTATGTTGTCGGTGTTGCCAGGCAAAAAAACTCGGTTTTGAAGGCCCAGGCGCTCAATTTGCTCTTCAAGGGGCTTGCGCAGGCGGCCTTCGCCGTAAATATAAAGGTTTTCGTCTGTTTTATCGGCAATTTGATTAAAGGCGTTAACCAGCATTGCGTGATTTTTGATGGGGTCTATGCGGCCTGCGGTAACGATGTTTTTGCGCTCACCCTCAAAACGGGCGTTGAAAAACCGCTCGTCTACCTGATTAAAGATAATTTCGGATTTTTTGCGCACCTTTTTGCCAAACCAATCGCGAGCATCGGTGGTTTGGAAAACGACGCCGTCTGCCCATTTGTAAAGATTTTTGGCGGCAAACCGCAAGAGCTTGGTTGGGTATTCTCTGGGTGGGTCGCACCGAATAGACACAATCTTTTTAAAGCCCATACCGAAGGTGCCGAGAAGAAACCTAAAGTTTGGTTCGGGCAAAAAGCTGACGGCAACGTCGGGCTTGAAATCTTTGCAAATGCGCCTTGTTTTGCCTATATACTTTAAATTCTTTTTTATTCCGCCTAATGCAGAGCCGTCGCAGAGCGTATAGCGCTTTATGCAGCCATCAAGCAGATATTCACGTTCTTCCTGCATATTGGTTACAAAGGCAACCTCGTCCCCTGCCGAAGCGAACTGATTGGCAAGGCAAGACATTACGCGGCCTGCACCGCCGTAGGATATGGTGCTGATATAAAACAGAATTTTCATTCTAACACCTCAAAAATCGAGTTTAATTATATTGATATTGTAGCAAATTAAACCCGTAGTGTCAAGGTGATAGTCAAATGGCTCTGCCGTCGTGATTAATGCTTTTAAAAGGAATTACCCTTGCCTTTGTTTTTGAACATTTGCGCTTTATGCGCTTAAATATACGCTTTTCCCAGGCGGCAACCTTATCGTCAAAAATCATTGCAAGAATCACGCCGCCTACCACCAAAACCTCTAATACACTTTGAACTGCAAACCCAAAACTCATAATTATAACCTCCGTCGGTTCATTTTATGATTTTATATTACAGCTTTATGTGTACCATTTTTGGTACAGAGTTTTGCCGCCTCCAATGCATAATTTTCGGTTAATTGGGAAGATTGCAATAAACAACCAAATAATCAAAAGAATATATGTTTTTTATAAACAGGGTAAGCTGTGCATCGTCACGCTCAAGCGCCTCTTTATCGACGTGCTTTTCGTTGCGCACACTTGTTATCATATAGGTGTATCGGTTGCCCTCCATATCGGTATAAACAACCTTGTCGCCAACCGAAAGCTCGCGATAAAAATTATATTGTCCCTTTTGGGTTGTTGCACCAATTTGAAGAGTTCCGTCGTATACGCTTCCGTCAAAGCGGCAGGGATGCTTTGAAACCTTGCCCCAATCGCCACCCACAGGCAGCACGGAATTATAGTCGGGCAACTCAATGATGCCCACAAAATCGGTGCCGCTGACCGACAAAGCAGGCATATCGTTGTTGCCTCGGGGGGCAGGCACGGCATCTTGGGGCCGGGCAACCAACGCTTGCAGCCGATCGACGTAGCTTTGGGCCTGCTTTTCAGAGCGGCTTATGCTAATACTCCACCAGCCAAACAAAGCTATTGCAACAACAAGCAAGCACAAACCTGCCGTGATGCAAATTTTTTGAATTGGAAGACCTTTTTTATTTATCATACGCTATTTCTCTTTCTTGCAGCACCTAATATGATAAGCATCAATCCGCACGCCGTCATTATTAAAACGTAAACCAGCAGGTTTGAGGTGTCGCCTGTTTGAGGGGGTTTTACGGGCGGCTGTGGCTCGGTAGGAACAAAGGTGTTGGTAATAACGAAGGTTGTTTCTCGCTTTTCAACCGACATAACGTACCCTTCGGGGGTTAACTCTGTAACCGCCCAGCTTGAAGTATCATCCTCTACCGACCAGCTGTAAGACCAATCGTTTTCATTTGAAAGGGTTGCAGTTGAATAGCTTTCTCCGTCGCGGAATATCTCTATTTCGATGCTTTCGGGGCGGTCGTTACGGCCCTCGTCACCCTTCCAAAGCTTTAAAACCCTATACTCTGTTTTTTCATCGGGTTCAATGGGTGGCAACATCTCGCCCTTGGCGTTTACGGTTACATGATACTGCCAATTTCCGTCTTGACCCGATTCGGGCAAAGAAATCAAGGCAGATTCAAACTCACAATGCAAATCATCCTGCACGGTTTGACCCGGCACAACCAAATACAAGCCGGTTGAAAGCGAGGCAAAGACCGCCTGACCGTTTGGGTCGGTTTGTGCAACGGCGGTCGGGTTGATTTTGTTAGCGATAATATGCGTTTCAAGGGTGGTGCGGATAACCTTCCACTCCCCCGAGGTTTGAATGTTGTTTATAGCAACGCCGTATAGCTCGAAGGACTGAGTTAAGGTGTATTTGTAGTTGGCGGAAACGTCAGCAATTTTATACAGCTTTACCTCAACGCCTGAAAAAGCAGTATCTTCGCAGCGGTAAGAGACGGTTAGGGAGCATTCGGTTTCGGGGATTACGGGCTTTACCACCTCTGATACCGTTGCGGCCTGTGCACCAAAGGGAGCCAAGCAAACACAAAGGCAAAGCAAAAGACATATAATTAAATTTTTTCTACGTACCATTTGTATCCCCTCCCTTTTCGTTATTAGTACCATTCTCTGTTAAGCTTTGATTTTCCTGTAACGTATCGCCATCGTTTTTATGCTGAGCCGTATTATCCTTGGGGGCTCGGTACTTTACAAGCAAATGAATCAAAAGCACCAAAAGCATCGGTGCGGCAACAGCAGGTGTAACAACCAACGGCTCAATACGGAACGCCTCGTTAGAAACGTATATAATGGGCTTTTCTTTGGCTGTTTCAATTCTTACACCCCGCACCAAAAGTCGATGGGTATTAATGCCGTAGGGTGTGCAGGTAAACAAGGTGCAATAATCTTCACCCTCGACAATTTGAAGGTCTGATAAATCGTCGGGCTGTATTGTTTTTATAAAATCCACTTGATAGGTAAGCACTTGATCCAGCACGACGATTTGAAAGGTATCGCCTATTTCTACACGGTCAAGATCGGTAAACAGCTTAGAGCTTGGCAAACCTCGGTGAGCCGACATAACGCTATGGGTGCTTTCGCCGCCCACGGGCAAGCTGCTGCCCTGCAAATGGCCAACGCCTTTATTTAGCACGTCGTCTGAGGTGCCGTGATAAATTGGCAGCTCTACGCCAATACGATCGATTTTAAGATAACCAATCATACCGTTTTCTGAAATGCTTAACGATTCGTAATAGCCGGGAACCTTTTTATAGTTAAACATCGGATTTTTGGTTTCGTAAAGAGATTTGTTATACTCGTTGGCCTTATCCATTATGGACTTGTATTCTTCTGCATTTAAATTATCTAAAACCGATTCGTAATCTGTAATTGCGCGGCTTTGTGTTTTGCTGTTCCAATAATCGCTGATTGCAGGATATAACAAAACGCAGACGCCTACCAAAAAACCAAGCGTTAACAATATTACCGTTTTATGCTTTCTCATAGACATCTCCCTTCCGTTATATTTTGCTTGGGAGGAGAAGAGTACTCCTCTCCTCCCGCAGCAAGAAAAATAAAGGTTTAATTAGTCGGTGTAAACAGACATCTTCTTATGGGTGATAAGGAACACTGCAAAACCGGCAGCAAGCAGAGTGCCGATAGTAATCAACCAGAAGGTTCCCATACCACCGGTAGAGGGAAGCACAACGCCCTTGCTGTTGTGAACAACAGTGTGGGTAAGGTTGTAGCTAATCTCGGTGTGAACGCCGTCGGCCTGCTGAATGTCGGCTACGTTACCGTCTTTATCAGCAAAGATAACGAAGGAACGAATGTCTTCGCCTGCCTTGAACTCAACGGGCTGAGTAAGAGCGTTATAGCCGCTGGGAGCTTCAACCTCTTTAAGATAGTAAGTACCTTCCTTCAGACCCAATACAACAAGCTTACCGTTAATCTGTGAAACAACAAGGTTGTCTTGATCAATTGCTTGACCTTTTTCATCCTTCAGGTAATCTTCCAAATAAGCTGCATACTTTTTACGGGTGGTCTCTTGCTCAATGCCGCTGATAGTTTCAGCAACGGTGCCCTTGCTGTCTACAATGTAAACGCCGGCAACGTCGGTGGGAATTACGTATACGGGCTGAGTGCATGCCTCATCCTTGTAGATGCGGAACTTTGCGCCTGCCAAATTCTCACGGGTTGCAATATCATCCTTCAACAAGCCGATACCGTAAACGTAGGTTACAACCTCTTCGGGCTTGGTAGAATCGGTCTCGTGCTCGCTGGTCCATGATGCGTGGGCCTTGTTGTAACGGTTGCCGTGGGTGGTATCGCCGATAGCTGCGGTAGCTTCAATAGCTGCATCGTAAATAATCTCTACCTGAACGGGTGAGCCAAACTTAGAATCAGCATTCTCGGGGAAGTTTACAGAGTAAGAGGTGGTTACGCCTGCATCGTTTTTAACGTCGGTGATGGTGTGACCCTCTAACCACGGAATGGTGATGCGGAACTTGTCGTAATCAAGGTGAACAAGGTACCACTGGGCGTTGTTGCGATCCTTAACGGTGCCTTCCCAGTTGCCTAAATATTCCCAATCGTTGGTGTTAACGCCGCCCTGTGAAAGGTAGTAACCTCTTTCAAGCTTTACGCCGTCTACATATACTTCAAAGCTGTTAAACTCTGCCCAGATAGCATCGCCCTTTTCGTCGTGAACCTGGTAGTACTTGATCTTGTTTTCGCCGTCGTAGTTGGTTGCTTCAAAAGTAATTTTGTAGGTTACCATGTCGCCGATATTGGCAGAGTTGGATTCGCCCCAAGTGGGTTGGCCGTGCTCATCAACACCGGTTTGAACAAGCTTGTCAAAGCCGTTGCCGGGTTTTTGGTTCTTATCGATTACCTTAACGTCGGGAGTGTTGGAGTTAATGGTAACGGCAGTGCCCAAGGTGCTGGTGATGAGGTAGTAACCGTAAGGAAGATTGTTGAACTTAATCTCTTTATCGGTTGCAACAACGGAATCAACTGCGGTCTGATAGGTGCCTTCCTTTACCATCTTGGTAAGATAGTCGATAAGCTCGGCATCGTTTACGCCTTCCTTCTTGGTTACAGTGCCGGTGTTGGCATTGTAAACGAAGTAGGTGTTGTCGGTTTTTCCGTCAGCACCAAACAAAGCAGTAAAGAACTGATTGTTGGTTGTGATGCTGTAGGAAACTGCATCGGTTTCACCGTTGGCGCCAGTGCTGATGCTTGCATCAAAGATCTTGTAGACCTCATAGGTCTCGTCGATGGTTGCGTTGGTGATGGTGATGGAACCGGTAGCTTGAGCTGCAAAAGCAGTAAAGCCAAGAGAAAGGACCATTGCCAAAACCATGATGATTGATAATACTTTTTTCATGATAATTTTCCTTTCTGAAAAAATTTATTTATTTATTGAGTTCAACAAGGCGCATAAAATGAATTTTACGCCAATTATGGAGGCCTATGGTTTAAACCTCCTTTCACGTCTGCGCCTCATGCTGAGCCCGAATACAAGCGTACCGCCCAAAAGGGCAAGTCCGCAAAGTATATAAATTAAGTTTCCTTTTCCGCCTGTGGCGGGAAGTATTACGCCGGTTGGGTAGTTTGCTATATCAATAACACCAGCCTGCTCGAAGGGGATTCTGAAAGCCGCTTCATCGAGCATAAGCTTGTTACACTCTATACAAGTATCGTCAGTGCCACCGCAGAAGCAGAACCAATGCTTTGAATCATCCAGCTGATAAGCAGGTGGCGGACGAATCTCTTGCAAATAATAGAGCTCGTGCTCTCGCAAAACAATACCTTGAGTGATATTTGTTTGGAAGGCAAGCTTGCCGTTGGCATCTGTTACGCCGGTGGTGATCAGACCGCCCTGGGCATTGTAAAGGCCAAAGGTAGCACCCTGCAGGGGCTTGTTGGTAAGTGCACAGGTTTTATACATATCAACCGTGTAGCTCTTGGCGGCAATGTTGATATCGGCATAAACCTTTTCAACAGCATTATCGGTAATCTTATCACCCCAAAGGGTAATGGATGCAGAGTTGCTGTATTTGATTGCGCCCGTTACATGCTCCGGCATAATTAGGGTGGTGTCGTAATCGAGGATATACATAACCGGCTGAGGATTCAAAATGACGATATCCAACACATGAACTTTTTTGCCCGCAGAATCCGTTTGATTGCCCGTGCCGTCATAGGATACGGTGAAATCAACGCCTTGCTGCAAAACGCTCTTATGGCCGACTGAATTTTCCGTTGTGATTACAAGCGAACCGCTTATGTAAGCCAGGGTATCGGTCATCACGTCGTGAATGGTTAAGGGTGATCCGTTTGTAAGCACCAGTTTGGCTTCGTTGACCGTGACCTTATAATGGGCAGTGTAGCCGTTAAAGTCGTGGGTCAGCTGCTTTTCAAACAGGTTTGGAATAGGAACGGTAGCGTCGTCATAATCGACTTGAATAGACGTGCTGCCATCGGTCATATAGTAAAGCTGGGCAAGGTTGTTAAGTTGGTAACCCAAAGCGCCATACCCTTCAACCATAGACGTATCTGTCGTTTTGTAAACAAAGGTGAAGATCATATTTTGGCTTTCCGTCCAGCATTGGCAGAAGCCGTTTTGTGCATAGGTTCCGTCATCTCGCTTGAACCAGTACTGCTCGCAACCGCCCCAATGGCAAGTATCTGCGGTGCATTGACAGCGGCAGAGAAGGTTGATGGTTCGAGTGGACGCTATACCGTCAGAGGTCCACGCCACATCCCAAGCAAACATATCCTGACTTGTGGCATCCTGTATTCGAGGAATTTGAATAGCAACCCCGTTATAAATTGTTGTAACGGTGGCCAGGTTAACATCGTTGTAAACCTTGCCAATTGCCGTGCCGTTTTCGTTAAGCAGCTTCATCTCGTCCATTATGAACCAGGAATACTGCGCTCGCTGCCCCTCGGGTCGGCCGGGGATGGTGGCTTGGAATTCCCAAAGGAATCCGCCGCCGCCCGCATCAGACACGAACGAGCCGGTTTTGTTAATTTCGGCCTCTATTTTGCCGTGGTTAAATTCATTCCAGCCCCACGCCGTCTGTCCGTCCACCGTGACCTTGTTTTCGTAGGCAAACGCACCGGGCATATTGAGCGGTGTGGGAGTGGAGGTGTAGGTAACCATATACTCCCAACCTGCGTTGCCAAGCTCGATCTGTCCGCAGTAGATACAGTTGGCGGTTTGCGGGATTTTATATGACCATCCCGATTCATCCCAAATCAAATGAGGGTCATCCGTGGTGACTGTCCAGGTATGCCAGCTGCCGTCGGCAGCGGTAGCGCTAACGGTAATACCTGCAGCAATATCCGACTGGGTATAAGTATGGGGTTTGCCCCATTGCGGCAGAGTGGTCTGGTCGGTAAGGATGCTGCCCGGAATTTGAGAATCGGCATTACCTTTTATCAACACGTACCAATTCAGCTTGCCTGCCTCTGCATTAGAGGTGCCCCATTTTGATAAAGCGGTGGGATAGCTTTGCTGAACGGGAGGTTCTACTTTAACGGTGATAAATCCGTCAAAATCAATAGGATCTTCTTGCTCGGGGAAGTGAATTCCCAGCGTAGAGCTGATAGTAATATCGGTGTGGTTGTTCATCTTGTCGTTAAACACAAGGGTAATCAGACCCGTATCGGTAACTTCCCAGCTGCCGACGTTGGTTCCGTCTTTCAAAACAAAATCGCCCTTGCCGCCATCCACCATCAATCCGTTTGGTATTTGATACTGATAGGTTCCCGGCAGGAAGCCCTTTGGACTGTTAAAGGTAATGGTAAGCTTATACGCTTTTTGTGCTTCGGCAATGTAGTTGCCGTTTGCATCCTTGGGCAGCTCTACGTTGTTCATATCCAACAGGGTGTAGAAATAGCTGCCTCCGCTTGACTCTAAATAAGGGATCAGTTCGGTGACCGAACGGGTAGACCTTAAAGCAAACCTTTGCGATTTTTGCTGTTTTTCACTGCCTTCAACGATAAAGAACAAGGGGCTGTTAGTCTTGTTAGTAAGACTATCCGATATTGTTTCTGCCGTTATTCCCCAACCGATAATGGAGGAATCGCTTAAAGACATTACGTTGCTTACAACGGCATCCTGCACGTTGCCGCAAATTACGTTAAAGGAAGAGTTGTAAACCTCGGTTACTATGCCAACCGTGTTGTTATTGAAAAATACAAGGTCGCCGCTTTGGGGAGTATATTTGCCAACATAAGCAAATCTGCCTTGCTTTTTCCACAGCCCTGCCATAGTGGAGGCACCCGAGCTAACGGGGAATTTTTCATCGTCGGCACCTGCATAGTTTAGGCAGAAGGAAACAAACATTGCCGACCAATCGTTATAGGGGGCGCCATACCAGGCACCGTAGCGTGTGTAGCCGCGTCGCGTGCCGTCGGCATTAGTTTCATAGTTTTGTTGGCTTTCGGTATATCCAACCTGCATTTTGGCAATGCCAACCAAATCTTTACGTAAATCGCCCGTAAAAGGATAGTCGGCAAACATTTTTTGCCATTCTAACGAGGTTTCAACATCCGACTTGGGGTTTGAGTAGCAATCGGTGGTGTGGAGGTGGGCCTGCTTGTCGCAAATCAGCTTGCCGTCCTTAACGCAGTCTGAGGTATGCTGATGCTCCTCAATTCCGCAGGAGGCGCTGTTTGCAATGGTTACGCCCGTAAGTCGCAAATTCCACATTGTGACAAGCGCAACAATCAACGACAGTGCCGTTAATACAGTTACAGCACGCCGCCATCGTCGTTTAACAGTATTCAGTTGTAACAAATATTGTTCAACTATGCTCATAAACGCTTGTCCTTCTTTTTGTGGGTTATCCTTTTACAAAATTACAAAAATTTGATGTTTTTAAAGGGCCATATTCTAAAAAACACCTTGCCAACAATTTGGTCTTTTTGAACACAACCGACCATAGTGTTGCGAGAATCAATCGAGCTATCGCGCATATCGCCTATTACAAAGTACTGCTCTTGCGGCACCTGAAAGGGAAACTCTAAATCGCATTCGCCCAACGCTTTTTTATCTATATAGGGCTCATCCAGCTTTTCGCCGTTAAGATAAACGGTGCCATCGGTATCAATTTCAATCCAATCGCCGGGAAGACCGATTACACGCTTTACCAAAAGCTTGTTGTTCCAGGTAAAGCCGCAAAGGTCGCCGCGTTCAAAACGGGTAGTTTTTGAAAGCAACACTATATCTCCGTTAGAAAGTGTGGGCTCCATACTGGCACCCTCTATTTGCAGAACGGGCAATACAAGCGTTGCAATCAGCACTGCAATGGCAGCCACTATGGTTAAAACGTATACCGTTCCCCGCAGAGCTTTGTTATAAGCTTTCTGCCGACGGTATCGCTTTCGCTCTGTTCCAACCTGAGTTTTAGAAGGAATAGAAACTTCCTTTTTCTTCATATGTAACATATTAATCACCCATTTTCAGAATGGTTCTGACCATGCTTTTTTAAAATAGCTTCTATTGCCGACTCGTATTCTCCGTGGGTCTTTTTGGTGTCGGAAATAATTGACAGTGCCTCTTCCCTTGCCGCAGCAAGAATTCTCTCTCGCTCTGCCAAGGTTTCGGTGCGTATTGCCTTGATTTCGTTTATGTATTGCTCTGCAGCGGCTTGGGCGCTTGAGAAGCAATTATTAAGCTCGAGGGCTGCTTCTGCAAGATTGCCCACCTTGCTGATACGCATGCGCTTATCTTCAAGGGCGGCTTCAAGAGCTTGAATTTGCTCTGTCAGCTGGTCAACCTGCAGTTGAAGCTGGTAAATAATATCTATCAGTTGCGGTCTGCCGAGTCGCTTAAACTCTTTATCCGTCATACCGTATACCTACTTTCAAAGTTATATTTTAAGCATTAAACAATGGATTCTAAAAACAACAGCAATATAAAAAGTGCGGGGCCGACAAACTGAATGAAAAAGCTTGTTTTTTTATAGCCCTTGCGGCGCAACGACAAAGATGCGGCAATGATGAACGCCATAAGCGCAGGCAGGCAAAGATCTATTTGGTATATAATCTCGTCGCCGCTAACATAGATGCCCATTAAGTAAGTAACCAAGGTTATAAAGGGAATTCCTACAAATCCGAAAACGTAGTTCATAACCATTGACACGTCGTCAAGGGGCTTACGCTTGTATGACTTGTCTTTTTTAACAAAGATGATGCATGCAACAATCGTTAAAATACCAACCAACAGCATTATCAGCATACTGCCGCTGTGCATATGAGAAAAT